>OU461276.1:0-300000 GCA_911810475.1 Candidatus Celerinatantimonas neptuna | reverse complement strand
AATCCAATTTGATTGCCGACGATATTGAAGGCTACCTGAAACAACATGAACACAAACAGTTGCTACGGTTTTTGACCTGCGGCAGCGTTGATGACGGCAAGAGTACCCTGATAGGGCGATTGCTGCATGATTCAAAAATGATTTTTGAAGACCAACTAGCGGCGATAAAAAAAGACTCCAAACGGTTTAATACCACAGAGGGTGAATTTGACTTAGCGTTGCTGGTAGACGGTCTGCAGTCTGAGCGGGAACAAGGGATCACCATTGATGTGGCGTATCGGTATTTCTCGACGGATAAGCGTAAATTCATCATCGCTGATACCCCCGGGCATGAGCAGTATACGCGGAATATGGCAACCGGCGCTTCAAACTGTGAACTGGCCGTGGTGATGATTGATGCACGCCATGGGGTGCAGGTACAGACCCGGCGTCATAGTTTTATTGTCTCTGAGTTAGGGATCAAACAGGTAATCGTCGCGATTAATAAAATGGACCTGGTGGATTTTGATGAGGCTCGTTATCAACAAATTGAGGCGGATTATCGTCGGTTTGCTGAAAAACTTCATATTGAGACGATCCATTTTGTTCCAATTTCAGCGCTCAATGGCGATAACGTGGTGAATCGGAGTGAGTCAACGCCGTGGTATACCGGACAGACCCTAATGGATATTCTCGAGACGGCGCCGATTGCGCAGATATTGAACGCTCACGACTTTCGGTTTCCGGTCCAATATGTGAACCGGCCTAATCTTGATTTTAGAGGTTTTGCCGGAACGATTACCAGTGGTCAGGTCAATGTGGGTGACGAAGTCGTTGTTTTGCCTTCCAGGCAAAGTGCTCGGATATCCCGGATTGTGACGTTCGATGGAGATTTGGAGCTGGCCAGAGCACCCATGGCTGTGACATTGACGTTAGATAAAGAGATCGATATCAGCCGTGGTGATATGCTGGTTCATCCAGAGCAGCAACCGTGTGTAGCAGAACAGGCACTGGCTCATCTGGTGTGGATGGCTGAAGCCCCGTTAGAGCCTGGGAAACTGTATGATTTTAAACTGGGGACTCAGAGCGCCAGTGGTCATATCACAACGGTGGATGCGCGGATCGATGTGAATACTCTGGAGGAACAGCCGGCAAATCAGCTATTGCTGAATGAAATTGGCCAGGTTGAGGTTCAGTTTAATCGCCAGGTCGTGTTTGATACGTATGCGAGTGCACGTGAGACCGGTTCGTTCATCATTATCGACCGGGTCAGTCATGTGACAGTCGGTGCCGGATTAATTCAGGGCGTGGGCCATTCGTCGATGGTTGAAGCATCTAATTATAGTGCGTTTGAGTTGGAATTGAATGCGTTAGTTCGCAAGTATTTCCCACACTGGAATACCCTTGATATTTCGGCAACGAAATAATGCATCTGTCAGGAGATGGCCTGGCTGTTCTGGGTATTTTTGTCCTGACACTGGCCGGGCTCATCCGTTATCAACGAGCTCCGGCCGGTGTATTTGCTGTGACCTTGGTGCTGTTATATGCCGGGAATTTGGTGAGCACCGGGCAGCTGCTGGCGAGTATCAGTAATCCGGGGTTAGTGACCCTAACCCTATTACTACTTTGTTCCATAGCTTTAGAAAAAACCCGACTGCTTCGAGTATTGGCGACATTCATTTTGCGTCCATCGCTTAAAACCAGTGGCATGCGTTTATTTGCTCTGGTCGCAGTGGCCTCCGGATTACTTAATAATACGGCCGTGGTGGCGACCCTGCTCGCCCCTATTCGCAATAATCCTTATCATGCGCCCAGTAAATTACTGCTGCCTTTGTCGTATGCGGCCATCTTGGGAGGAACACTCACTTTAGTCGGCACGTCTACGAATCTGATTGTCAGCGGACTGTATCGGAGTGTCGGAGGACCAGGCCTTGATTTTTTTGCATTTACTGGGATAGGCCTTGTTCTGGTGTTTGCCTGTGGGGTGACATTATGGCTGACGTTGCGCTGGTTACCTGAACGGCGAACTGAGCAAACACCGTATAAACATTATCTGATTGATACGCAGATCCGTAACGATTCCCCCCTCATTGGAAAAAGCCTTGAAGCAAATGGATTACGGCACTTAGGTGCCCTGTTTGTCGCTGAATTGGTCCGGGATAAACAGTTAATGAGTCCGGTGCATCCTGGCCAGACCATCAAAGCCGGGGACCGGCTTATCTTTAGTGGTGATATTACCAAAGTAGACCAGCTCAAACAGTTTCCCGGATTAGAAACGTTTGCAGACAGCAATGGTTTGCTGAGTTCGAATTTGACAGAAGTCGTCATTCGCCCGGGAAGTGTATTGCAAGGGAACACATTGAAATCCGTGCAGTTTCGTGCGCGTTTTGATGCAGCAGTGGTGGCCATTCGTCGTGATGGTGCACCGGTTTCCGGTAAATTAGGTGAAGTTGAATTGCAAATCGGAGATTTTCTGGTGCTTGCCGTGGGGCCTGATTTTGCCAACCGTGATAACTTAATGAAGAATTTTATCCAACTGAGTGGTGTTTCAATCACGCGCCACTTGAGTGGCTGGCGGGAATGGCTATCGGTTGGGGGATTTGTTCTTGCCATATTTCTATCCGTTGTCGGGGTATTGAGTCTGCTTAAAGCCCTGGTGATTTTATTGGCGGTGCTGGTGTTCAGCGGTTGTCTGAGTGTGAACGAACTGGTTCGGCGTTTTCCAAGGGCATTATGGCTCATTGTGGCATCGGCCTTATTGCTCTCAAAGGCGTTGAGTAATAGTGGTCTGACAGCACAATTATCCAGTTGGTTAACCCCCCTGGGGGCGCAAGGTTATGGTTGGTTGATGATCGCCGTATTGTATGGGGTCACTTGGCTGTTGACTGAATTAGTGACGAATAATGCTGCGGCTGCGCTGGTTTTTCCTCTGGCCTGGGGGATGGCGAAAGCTACTGGCATCGACCCCGTTGGCCCGTTGATGGTTGTTGCGTATGCGGCCAGTGCCAGCTTTATTAGCCCGTATGGCTATCAAACGAACCTGATGGTTTATAATGCCGGACATTACCGGCTGAGTGATTTCATGAAAGTAGGGGGGCCGGTTGCGTTGGTGTATGCGGCTATCGTGATTGGTCTGGTTCCGCTGGTCTTTCGATAATGGGACGTGATGTGAATAAGCAAATGAGTGATGATGTCGTCTGGCATCCCAGTGCAGTCAGTGCAGATGAGCGGTATCAATTGAATGGTCATCAGGCTGTATTGCTGTGGTATACCGGTTTAAGTGGTTCAGGTAAATCGACCATCGCGAATGCTGTGGATCGCATTCTCTTTGAGAGGGGTGTGCATAGTTATTTGCTCGATGGTGATAATGTCCGTCATGGACTCAATGGGGATTTAGGATTCGGTGACTTGGATCGTGTTGAGAATATTCGCCGTATCAGTGAAGTTGCGAATTTGATGGTGGATGCAGGGTTAGTGGTGAGTACGGCATTTATCAGCCCGTTTCTGGTCGACCGGGCACAGGCGAAAGCGCGGGTCGGAAGTGCTCGATTTATCGAAGTGTTTGTAGATACGCCTTTATCGGTTTGTGAACAGCGGGATCCGAAGGGGTTATATCAAAAAGCCCGGCGGGGTGAAATAAAACACTTTACCGGGATTGACTCATCCTATGAAGTCCCCGAGTCAGCTGATATTCATTTACCAACGGCGACGTTGTCTGTGCGTGAATGTGCTGAGCGGGTGGTTCGTTACCTGCAACAGCAGGGAGTTATTGATGGCTGATATCGATGTATTCAATGGCGATGCCGATGGTCTGATTGCCTTGTTGCAGTTACGATGGGCCGAGCCCCGCAGAAGTGAACTGGTCACAGGGGTGAAACGGGATATTCAGTTGCTGCGAAAGGTTCAGGCGGGTTATAACGACCGGGTCACGGTTCTTGATATTTCGTTTGAAAAAAATGTGGACGATGTTCAGCGTCTACTTAATTCAGGTGCGTCGGTATTTTATGTGGATCACCACCGGGCGGGTTCTATCCCAAGCCATCCGTCGTTGGTGACCCGAATCGACCCTGCTGTGACGGTGTGTACCAGTCTGCTGGTTGACCAATATCTGAATGGCCGCTACCGGGCATGGGCGATAGCGGCGGCATTTGGGGATAACCTGAATGAACGGGCGCAGCAGTTGGCAAAGAGCAGTGGCCTGAATGAAGTACAAACCGAAGCACTGCACCGCCTGGGAATTTTACTGAATTATAACGGTTATGGGCGCACAGTTGATGATTTGCATTATCATCCGGGTGAATTGTATCGGGCTTTGCAACCTTATTCGGACCCGTTTGAAGTGATCAATCAAGAAGATTCTGTGTTTAGTCGGTTGAATGATGGTTATACACAGGATATGGCGCAGGCTTTGCAAAGTGTGCCTTACCGGGAGAGTTCCGGAGCGGTCATGTATTTGTTAGCGGATACCTCATGGAGCCGGCGTATCAGTGGCGTATATGGCAATGTGTTGGCTAATGATTGCCCTGAACGGGCCCATGTAGTGTGCACAGCGAATGGTGATGGATCTTATACGGTTAGTGTGCGAGCCCCTGTGTCAAATCGCCAGGGCGCTGATGACGTGTGTCGGCAGTTTAAGACGGGCGGTGGCCGGGCCGCAGCAGCGGGGATTAACGCCCTGCCGGAAGCGGATTTAGATCAATTCTGGAAAGTTTTGAGCCATCATTATATGAAAGATCCTACGATTTAGAAATTTCTGGTGAGAACTTTCATATCAATATAGTTTGATTTGAAAGGTAATCACGGCATACCACTGGTGCATTGGGATATAAAATATCTGCCACGACATCTTCCGGTGTTACCTTCAGATATACTCTTACGGGTACCCCCAACAACAGTCGGGGGTATTTCTTTATTTTATGATAAGTTGACCTTTTTCCCGGGCAATTAATTTAAGACCAATTCCTTTAACTGCACTAAGTTGAGATAGATTTTTAAATGCGCCATGTTGTTTGCGATAGCTAATAATCGCTTTAGCTTTTACCGAGCCGATTCCTGGTAAAGTTTCCAGCTGTGCTGCAGTTGCCTGATTGAGATTTATCGGTGAGGGAGTGGGTGCTTTTGCGGCAAATGAAGATAGACTATAACTTAAAATTATAGTTGTCACTGTGCCCAAAAGAACATTCTTCATCATCTTTGTTAATCCTTCTTAAATAAAACAAATAAGTTTAGTAAGCTTCAATGCTAAAGTGCAGTGATGACACCACACTGTTGACAATAATATCATTAATATATTTATCATCAATAGTTATTTAATAACTAATTAATTTCATATTTGAATCCTATATTTCAATCGAGCCGTGACTTATCACATTGTATTCGAAATGTTTTTTGATGATAGTAGTTAATAGAAGGGTTTAGGTCAGGTTGAGCAGCTATAGGTTTTATGTAATCGGGTTGAACATCAAAATAATATTTTGTTATTGTCGAAGAGGCTCCATTACTTCGATTTGAGATAAAAATATTAATTCTATCAGCTAATATGAAATCTTGGATTTGTATAAAAATTAATCGCTATATATCAATATTCCACAGGTGTTGTTGATCTTTTATGGGCAATACTGGATATTAATCCAGTGTCAGTTTAAGCTGTTTATGATTTTCTCGGGAGTAAAAGAAAAAGTGATTGGAAGACTTAAAGGTATATTGGAAGTAAAGCAGCCTCCGTACATTTTAGTTGATGTTGCAGGAGTCGGGTATGAGTTGCAATTACCTATGAGCTGCTTTTATCAACTTCCGGAGTTGGGGGAGCAGGTCACTTTAATTACTCATTTTGTTGTTCGAGAGGATGCGCAATTGCTTTATGGTTTTCATGATGAACCTTCCCGGCAGCTTTTCAGAGAATTAATTAAAGTTAATGGTATTGGCCCTAAGGTTGCGTTAGCTATTTTATCAGGATTGAACACAAATCAATTTATTCAGGCAATCAACAATGATGATTTAACCCGATTGACAAAAATTCCTGGGATTGGCAAAAAAACAGCAGAGCGCCTATTAGTTGAAATGAAAGATCGGTTAAAAAATTGGGATGTTGATATTCCTGAGACGCCTACCGCTGATATGACGGCTTCTCAAGAAGAAGGTGGAATATCAGCTCAACGTCAGGATCCTCAAGAAGAGGCTATTGCAGCTTTAATTGCGTTAGGCTATAAACCAGTCATGGCTGAAAAAGCTATTCGTAAGATGACAACAGAACATCAAACGAGCGAAGAGCTTATTCGTCATGCTCTGAAAAATATGGTGTCTTGAAGGTAAATGAAGAATGATTGAATCGGATCGACTAATTAGTGCAACTGTAAAAAATGAAGACGAGATTGTCGATCGTGCGATGAGGCCGAAAACACTGGCTGATTATACCGGGCAGTCTGTTGTCTGTGAGCAGTTAGGAATATTTATTGAGGCAGCCCGTAGAAGAAGTGATGCGCTTGATCACTTATTAATTTTTGGTCCTCCCGGATTAGGGAAAACAACACTGGCCAATATCGTTGCAAACGAGATGGGTGTGAATATTAAGACGACATCTGGACCGGTATTAGAGAAGGCCGGTGATTTAGCTGCTCTTTTGACGAATCTTGAACCTGGTGATGTCTTATTTATTGATGAAATTCATCGCTTGAGTGCTGTTGTTGAAGAGGTGCTATATCCTGCGATGGAAGATTATCAACTCGATATTATGATAGGTGAAGGGCCGGCAGCCCGTTCAATTAAGCTTGATTTACCCCCATTTACACTGATTGGAGCGACAACCCGGGCTGGTATGTTGACGTCACCGCTTCGGGATCGTTTTGGCATCGTGCAACGTCTTGAGTTTTACAATACATCTGATTTGACCCAAATTGTCACGCGTAGCGCACATTATTTGAATATGTCTATGACGCCTGATGGAGCCAGTGAAATCGCCAGACGTTCCAGAGGAACTCCCCGTATTGCTAACCGGCTGTTACGACGTGTTCGCGATTTTGCTGATGTTCGTCATGACGGTCATGTTGATTGTCAGATTGCATCAGAAGCGTTGTCGATGTTACATGTTGATGAAGCTGGCTTCGATTATATGGACAGTAAGTTATTGAATGCTATGATTGAACGCTTTGATGGGGGGCCTGTTGGACTCGATAATCTGGCTGCTGCGATTGGGGAAGATAAAGAAACAATTGAAGATGTTTTAGAGCCTTTCCTTATTCAGCAGGGATTCTTACAAAGAACGCCTAGGGGGCGGATTGCAACAGAGCAAACGTTCTTGCATTTTGGCAAAATAAAACCTGGGTGAAAATAACTATTTTCCCTATCCTTACAATGGGTTCAGATTCAGTTATAGTAAGGCAGCTATACCAACAATAGGGTATTTGTTTAATCAGATGTCGCAGATAAAAATAAGAATTTATTATGAGGATACCGATGCCGGTGGCATCGTTTATCATGCAAATTACCTCAAATATATGGAACGTGGCCGTACTGAATGGCTACGTGATTTGGGGGTAGATCAAGACCAGTTAAAAGAAAATGGTCTTGTGTTTGTTGCTTCTGAAGCTGCCATTAAATTCCACCAGCCAGCCCGATTTAATCAATTATTAACGGTTTCAACACAAGTTGCCAAGCTTCGTAAGGTTAGTATTTTGTTTGAGCAACAAATATATGACCAAAATGATGTTTTAATTGCATCCTCCGAGGTGGTGATTGCTTCGGTTGATTCTAATACAATGAAGTTAAAAGCTATTCCAGCCCAGGTAAAAGAGGTTATTCTGCGTGCACTCTGAGATTTCTATTATAGGTTTATTTTTGCAGGCCAGCGTGTTAGTTAAACTGGTTATGCTTATTTTACTTTGTATGTCCATTATGTCGTGGGCGATGATTTTGAACCGCAGTAAATTGTTTAAAACGGCCCGTAGAGCCGCCGAACGTTTCGAAAGTAAATTCTGGTCTGGTATTGATCTGAATAAACTCTATCAGGAGAGCCATTCAAGAGCGGACAATCTGATTGGTATGGAGCAGATTTTTCATAGCGGTTTTAAAGAATATGTTCGTCTGCATAAAAATAGCCAGCAAATGCCTGATGCGGTTATGGATGGAACTTATAGGACGATGAGAGTGTCTTTATCGAGAGAGCTCGAATCTCTTGAAAATCAGCTGCCCATGTTAGCGACTATTGGTTCGATTAGCCCTTATATTGGATTGTTTGGGACCGTATGGGGAATTATGAGTGCATTCGTTGCTCTTGGTGATATTCAGCAGGCAACGCTTTCAATGGTCGCTCCTGGGATTGCTGAAGCCTTGATTGCGACTGCAATGGGGTTGTTTGCTGCGATTCCTGCTGTTATCGGATATAACCGGTTTAGTACCCAGATAGCAAAATTAGAAAATAACTACTCAAATTTTATGGATGAGTTTTATGGGATTTTGCATCGCCAGGCATATAACCAACCACGGAGTGAATCGTGAGGCCACCTGTTCATAGTTACCGGCCACGACGAAAACTGGTGGCTGAAATTAATGTCGTACCTTATATCGATGTGATGTTGGTGCTCTTGATTATCTTTATGGTGACCGCTCCGTTGATTACACAAGGTGTAAAAGTTAATTTACCACAGGCATCGTCTAAACCATTATCTAAAGACAGTAAGCCGCCATTGGTTGCGACAGTTGATGCTCAGGGTCATTATTACTTAGATGATGGGAGTGGAAATGCCAGTGCTCATAGACGCCTGAGTGCTGAGCAAATGGTCGTGAGAGTGAGGGCTGAATTAAGTTTAGATAAGGGGCGTCCGGTTGTGGTGCGTGGTGATAAGTCCGTACGGTATGATCAAGTGATCGGTTTGCTGCAATTATTAAGTCAGCAGGCTGGAGTTCCATCAGTTGGATTGATGACTCAGCCTCCTGAGAAGAATAGATAGGATTTGTAGTTTGAAGTCATCGTATCGTTTGTATATCGTTATTTCGGTTCTTTTACATGTCGTGCTGATTGCAGCGTTGTCGCTTTCTTTTCATTTTCAACATAAAGTTGAACAGCCGTCTGCACAGCAACCTATTATTCAGGCAACAGCTGTTTCAAAGAGACAGGTTGAGCAGCAGGTTGAACGTATAAAAGCTGACCGTTTGAAACGTCGTGAGGCCGAACATCGGCAGTTGGAAAAGTTAAAACGTCAGGCTGCTCTGGTTAGAAAAAAACAGATAGCCGAACAGCATCGTTTAAAACGATTAGAGTTGGAGAGGCATAGGCAAGAAGTTGCTAAGAAAAAGGCTGAATTAGAGCGTAAGCTTGTGCAGCAACAGGTAAAAGCTGAAGAGGCTGCCCGGCGCAAACAAGAAAAATTGCGTAAACAGGCCGAAGCTCAGCGTGAGGCTGCCGAAAAAGCAGCAGCAAAAGCCGAAGCGCAAAGAAAAGCACAAGAAAAGGCAGCTAAGGCTGCGAAGTTAAAAGCAGAACGTCTTCGCCGGAAAAAACAAGCGGAACAGCAGCTGCTAAATGATATGAAAGCAGAACAAGCTGCCCGACATAGCCGGCAGGTGATGAGTGAGATTAGGAAATATCAGGCGATGATTACGGCATCTATTCAACGAAATGTCATCATCGATGGTTCGCTTAAAGGCAAAGTCTGTAATTTGACGGTGACATTAGCTCCTAATGGATTCATTACGCGGGTTAGTGATATTAAAGGTGACCCTGACGCTTGTCGGGCTGCTCAGGCCGCTGTGTATAAGACGCAGCAAGTGCCGGTATCTGATGATCCAGATGTTTTTGCCAAGATGAAGGTTTTGAATATAACACTTAAACCTGGTGGTTAAATGATGAAATTACGTGTTTTGCTGACGTTGGGATTATGGCTATTGATGAGTAGCCGTAGTTTCGCAGCACTAGATATTCTAATAACTCAGGGTGTTGACTCAGCACGTCCTGTTGCTGTTGTTCCTTTTAAATGGACTGGGCCCGGGGTTTTACCGGTAAATATTAGTCAGGTAGTTGCAAATGATTTACGACGAAGCGGTAAATTTAATCCTCTAAGTGTATCCAAGATGCCACAAACGCCTTCTAAAAGCAGCTCAGTGAATTATGAAGCATGGGCCGCTCTGGGGGTTGAAGGTGTTTTAGTTGGTACGATTAGTGAGCCATCTCCAGGAAAATACAAAGTGGATTACGAACTTGTCGATGCTCTTAGAGGGCAGATGGGAAGTTCGACCCAGCTCAAAGATGGCCAATTGGTTAAAGATGACCAACATGTCTTATTAAGTCGTACAGGAACGGTTACTAAAAGACAGATGAGGCAGTATGCTCATTTGATCTCGGATCGGGTTTATAAGGCTCTGACAGGTGAGCGGGGTGCTTTTTTAACACGAATTGCATATGTCGTTTATAATCCGAAAGCTAAATACCCCTATCAGCTTAGAATTGCTGATTATGATGGCTATAATGAACAGGTATTGCTTCGTTCTCATGAGCCTATTCTATCTCCTGTATGGTCTCCTAATGGCAAACAATTGGCTTATGTCAGTTTGGAGAACAGAAAGCTCGATATTTATATTCAAAACTTATATTCAAAAAATGGTAAACCGCCAAAACGGCGGAAATTGCGTCATTATCCCGGTATCAACAGTGCTCCAGCCTGGTCGCCTGATGGTAAAAAAATGGCATTAGTGCTATCCAAAGATGGTCAGCCTGAAGTTTATATAGAGAATTTATCAACTGGTAAGTTAACCCGGGTAACGAATAGTCCCAGAATCGATACTGAACCGACATGGTCTCATGACGGTAAATATATCTACTTTACATCCGAACGGGGAGGTAATCCTCAGATCTACCGTTATGATGTCGCAGATCATGCTATAACACGAGTAACCTGGGAAGGTGATATGAACTTAAGTGCAGAAGTTGCACCTAATGATCAGACTATTGTCGTGGTTGATAAGACAAATGGTGCATATCGTATTGCTAAACAAAACATTAAAACCGGTTATATGCAGATTTTGACAGATACGACCCTTGATAAATCGCCAAGTATTGCGCCTAATGGCAGCATGATTATTTATAGTACAGTAGTAAAAAACAGGCAGGTGCTAGCGCTGGTCTCAATGGATGGGCGTTTTAAAGCAACTTTGCCGGCACGCGATGGTGATGTTCGTTCACCTGCGTGGTCACCTTTTTTAAACTGATTTCATGATTATTCTTTGTTAAAAGGAAACTTAGATGAGATTTAACACCTATTTGAAAAGTATATTGATTGCTCTGACGCTTGGGGCTTTGACTGCGTGTAGTGCCAATCATGGCAGTTCTTCAAGTAAAGGCAGCAGTGTACAGACATCTGATGTTACTGGCGGAACCCAGCAAACTTCCGGGAGCCAGAATGGGGTTCAGGTCGATTCGGCCAATCAGGTGTTGACACCGGCAGAGCAGCAACAAAAACAACTTGCTCAGTTGAAAAAGAATCAGACGATTTATTTCGATTTTGATAAATCAACAATCCGCAATGAGTTTGTAAAATTACTTGAAGAACATGCGGCTTTCTTACGTAATCATCCTTCTATTCATGTATTGATTGAAGGGAATACTGATGAACGCGGAACACCAGAATACAATATTGCTTTGGGTGAGCGTCGGGCAAAAGCCGTTGCACAATATTTAGAAAGTTTGGGGGTATCGTCTTCTCAGATTTCAACAATCAGTTACGGTGAAGAGAAACCGGTTGATAATTCACATACAGCTGCGGGTATGGCGAAAAACCGTCGAGCTGTTTTAGTCTACTGAGCTTAAATGATGAAGAATATAAAATTGACAGCGGTTGCTTTGGTGGCCGCTTTATTCTCGGTTTCTAGTTTTGCTGATGCTCCTGTGACGGATGTTAATGTGCAAACGACACACGTAAAAAAACCGACATCTTCGACTGGAACGCTGAGTCAATTTAATTCGACTGCTGGAATGTCTGTTACTCAACGTTTGTCCCGGCTGGAGAGAATTTTTAATGCGCGCAGTCAATCCCAGATCCAGCTTCGTCAGGAGCTGAATTCATTATCGAGTCAACTGGCTGATTTGAACGGAAAAATAGAACAACAGGAACATCAGATTAAGCAGATCGTACAGCGTCAGAGAGATATCTATCAGGAGATTGACAGACGGTTTGCACAGTTGAAGAAATCTTCTACTGATACTTCACAAGCACCTTCATCGAATGAACAGGGACCTGTGACCAGCTCTGATGGACGATCTTCATATGATGCAGCAGTCCGCTTGGTCATGCAGGATCGTGAATTTAGTAAAGCCATACCTGCATTTGAGTCGTTTTTGAAGAAAAATCCTAAGTCACCTTATGTTCCGAATGCACATTATTGGCTTGGGCAACTTTTGTATACGCAGGGCAATTCCGGGAAGGCCGCTGATCAGTTCGCCGTCGTGGTTAATCAGTATCCTAAATCAAATAAAGTGCCCGAATCTCTATTAAAATTAGGGCAGATTGCGTTGCAGAAAAATAATAAAACAGAAGCAATCAAGTACTTCAGACAGGTGTTAACTCAGTACCCAAATACAAGTGCTGCGGCTTTGGCCAGGCCTCGTCTGAATAAGTTAGTTCATTAATGATTTAACCTCTGAAATTAAAATAGATAGTCTGTGGGCCCCCATGAAACGAAAGCGTGATTGGGGTTTGGATGAGAGGGCAGTGTTGGCGTTTTCTTAAATCTGAAAATATATATCGCATCAGTAATATGGAATTGCGGCTTAATTGTGTATCTATTTCGTAACACTTGCTTATTTGCTAAGCAATCACGCGAAAAGATAAAGATTTAGGTTGCACATCACCGCGAAATCCGTATTATAAGCCGCCGTTAAGACATGAATGGGTCGTTAGCTCAGTTGGTAGAGCAGTTGACTTTTAATCAATTGGTCGCAGGTTCGAATCCCGCACGACCCACCATTCTAGCTTGTTAGTTTATCCCTTGTGGGTCGTTAGCTCAGTTGGTAGAGCAGTTGACTTTTAATCAATTGGTCGCAGGTTCGAATCCTGCACGACCCACCATTCTAGCTTGTTAGTTTATCCCTTTGTGGGTCGTTAGCTCAGTTGGTAGAGCAGTTGACTTTTAATCAATTGGTCGCAGGTTCGAATCCCGCACGACCCACCATTTCTAGCTTGTTAGTTTATCCCTTTATGGGTCGTTAGCTCAGTTGGTAGAGCAGTTGACTTTTAATCAATTGGTCGCAGGTTCGAATCCCGCACGACCCACCATCAAAAATCACACAGATTTCACTTTTTTTTCATAGTTATTATATAATACTTAGATATTATCCATGACCGTAATGTGTTATGTCAGTTCAATCTTTAAACTCAAATACCTACCATTTTCCACCCAGACCTGCTTCGTTATCTGAATCAGAACGTTTAGCCCATATCAAATCAATCAAGCAAAAACTTACGCAACAAAATGTGGTGATGATTGCTCATTACTATTGTGATCCTCTGATCCAGAGCCTTGCAGAAGAAACAGGGGGATTTGTTGGTGATTCTTTAGAGATGGCTCGCTTTGGTAAGCAGCATGATGCTCAGACCATACTCATTTGTGGCGTTCGTTTTATGGGCGAAACGGCTAAAATTCTGACGCCTGAAAAGCGTGTTATTATGCCAACACTGGAAGCAACATGTTCGCTTGATTTAGGTTGTCCAATTGATGAGTTCAGTCAGTTTTGCGATCAGCATCCGGATCATACAGTTGTTGTTTATGCAAATACTTCAGCTGCAGTTAAAGCGCGGGCTGATTGGGTCGTGACATCGAGTATCGCGGTAGATGTTGTAGAACATCTGGATAGCTTAGGAGAGTCGATTCTCTGGGCTCCTGATAAACACCTGGGTAGTTATGTTGCTAAGCAGACAGGTGCTGATATGGTGCTTTGGAATAGCGCGTGTGTGGTTCATGATGAATTTAAGCATCGCGCACTTGCTGATTTAAAAAAACAATATCCTGATGCGGCTGTGCTTGTTCATCCTGAATCTCCCGCTGCTGTTGTTGAGTTAGCGGATGTGGTTGGCTCAACCAGTCAGCTGATTAAAGCAGCACAAACCTTACCGAACAAACAATTAATCGTGGCCACGGATAGTGGTATTTTCTATAAGATGCACCAGGCTTGCCCAGATAAAGAAATGTTTGAAGCGCCAACAGGAGGCAAAGGCGCAACATGCCGAAGTTGTGCGCATTGCCCGTGGATGGCAATGAATGGATTAGCTGCTATTGATCAGGTGTTGGATCATGACCAGGGCCATGAAGTTTTTGTAGATAAAGACATTCGTGAAAAAGCGATGATCCCTTTAAATCGAATGTTGGATTTTGCGGCCAAAAAATGTTGAGTTAAAAAATTGTTATAGAAATAAAAAGCAGTGATGGCTTTCATCACTGCTTTTTATTTTGAAGCTGATAGCAACGAGTTGTTTTAATATCTATTTTTTGAACTTTTGTTGCGATATACTCGATTGGTTTGTGTGTAGAAAATAGATGAGAGGAAATTTATGCGCATAGAATCAGACTTGAAACTGGGATTCAAAGATGTACTGATTCGTCCCAAGCGCTCAACCCTTAAGAGCCGTTCTCAGGTTGAAGTTACCAGAAATTTTATTTTTAAACACCCACAGTGTCAATGGTCCGGTGTTCCAATTATTGCCGCTAATATGGACACAGTTGGAACGTTCAATCTGGCACGTGTATTAGCTGGTCATCGGATGATAACCGCTGTTCATAAACATTACTTGATTGAAGAGTGGCAACAATTTTTACAGGCATTACCTGTTGAACAGCATCCATATATTATGGTGAGTACCGGCACGAGCGAACAGGATTTTCAAAAGACACGTCAGATCTTACAGATATCTGAAGCGTTAACATTTATTTGTATCGATGTCGCCAATGGGTATTCAGAACATTTCGTTGATTATGTGGCAAAAGTTCGGGATGCTTTTCCAACGAAAGCAATTATTGCCGGGAATGTCGTGACGGGCGAAATGGTTGAAGAACTGATTATCAGTGGTGCAGATGTGGTTAAAGTGGGTATTGGTCCTGGAAGTGTCTGTACGACCCGAGTTAAAACAGGGGTTGGGTACCCACAATTATCGGCCATTATCGAATGTGCCGATGCAGCTCATGGCTTAAGTGGGCAAATTATTGCAGATGGCGGTTGCACTTGCCCTGGAGATATAGCAAAAGCCTTTGGCGGTGGTGCTGATTTTGTAATGCTTGGAGGAATGCTTGCAGCGCATGATGAGTGTGGTGGTCAGCTGATTGAGCGCAATGGTCAGAAATTTATGCGTTTTTATGGCATGAGCTCTCAAAGTGCAATGGATAAACATGCTGGTGGTGTTGCCGGATACCGCGCTGCAGAGGGGAAAACGGTTGAATTACCGCATCGTGGTCGTGTTGAAGAGACCATTCAGGATATTTTGGGAGGGGTCCGCTCGGCCTGTACTTATGTCGGGGCCAGTAAATTAAAAGAACTCACCAAACGAACCACATTTGTGCGCGTGCTGGAACAGGAAAATAATGTGTTCGGTAAAGAATCCTAGAATAAAGTAGATATAAACAGCCTCGGATTTGTTCTGTTTGTATCCAGACAATATGTACTAGAATGATGATAGGATTTCCCTATGAAAGGGAGGCCCTATCATCAATCCCACAAATCATGATACTCCTTAAATAAATACCCGAGTGGAATTTAATGAAGTTTTAACCACTTGATGGCTATAGAATATAGTGCAGTTTGGGTAACATCCTTTGTTGCGGAATACTTTCTATCTCACCGACTTTTTGAGCCCCAAAATGGCGATAAAAGCCTTCTGCATCGGGATCTGAAATAATAAGAAATTAATTTATATTGATTTTTTACACACGTTTAAAATCTCTTGGAAAGCTAATTCCCCAATTCCTTTGCCAATGGAACCGGGTAATAACCATAAGTGGTCCAGGTGATTTCCATTGCCTTGTTTGATCGCAAAAAAACCGATAATAGATGAATCAGAGAAGATGACTCTAACTGTATTTTCGACGATATATCCTGCTTCGATTTTAAGATCTTTACGCCAGATATCTAACTGTTCTCTGGAATTCCCCTGTGACCTTTTGCTTCAATGGCAATGTTGCTCTGTATTTCTGAATGTTCAGGCTTGGCTTGTTTAAATTGAATCAATGAGGGGTTTTAAGTTTGTCATTCGGTGGATAGGAGAGAACAATATAAATGCAAGGCCTCAGGTGGTGAAGTGCGTGACGCCTGAATATTGATAAATGGCATTAGGATTATTTTTGAGTCGGCATCTGGGTGGCCTCATTTAGAATTGTTTTTATGGTAGAATATACGAATCGTATGTGTTTTATATATAGGTGATTATGGGGATCGTTAAAATATCAGATCAGCTACATGATGAAATCCGCCGTTCTAGCCAGGTGATGGCCCGCTCTATTAATGCTCAGGCTGAATTTTGGATCCGAATGGGAATGTATGCTGAGCGCCATCCAACGCTGAGTTATCATCAGTTGGTGGCTCAAATGATGAAAGATCATCCATCGGTACAGGAGGCCCCCCATGAATGATATCGTAATTAAAACGGCCGAAGAAATTGATTTGATGCGCGCTTCTTCGCGTTTGCTGACATCCGTCTTTTCCATGCTGGATGATTTGGTGAAACCCGGCGTGACAACGATGGCGATTAATGATCGGGTTGAGGATTATATTGTCAATGAACTCGATGCCAGACCTGCCAGTAAAGGTCAGTATGATTATCCTTATGTTTTAAATGCATCCGTTAATGAAGTGATTTGTCATGGAATGCCCAGTGACTACAAACTCCATGGGCGAGATATTGTTAATCTGGATATCACATTAGAAAAAGATGGTCTGATTAGTGATTCAAGCAAAATGTATGTCATGCCGGATGCAATACCACTGGCCAGACGACTGGTTGATAAGACCTATGAGGCGATGTGGCAGGGGATCCGTCAGGTGCGTCCTGGTGCGAAATTAGGCGATATAGGGCATGCCATTCAGTCTCATGCCCAGACAAATGGCTACAGTGTGGTCAGGGAATATTGTGGTCATGGGGTTGGTCGTGAAATGCATGAAGAGCCTCAGGTATTACATTTTGGTCAGGCAAATACCGGTGTTACTTTACAACCTGGGATGATTTTTACCATTGAACCTATGATCAATCAGGGTGGAGCTAAACTGAAAACGAAAAAAGATGGCTGGACCGTTGTCACCCGTGATAAAAAGCTCTCCGCGCAGTGGGAACATACTATTCTGGTGACCGATGAAGGTTATGAAGTGCTTACTTTACGTGATGAAGAGCGCCGTAAAGGTTTGCCGTTTATGTGACCGGTACTTTACCAACTTCCCAATCTAGGCCATATATGGCTTAGATTATTGCGATGCTGCGCACGCTTGTTCTGAACTGCCAGCGTTATGTTTTACGCCCAACCACGAATGGGCGGATGACATTTTCTGCCAAAATTTGTTTTTCTTTCGTTTCCCTCTTCTCAATGGGTGTGGGCTTAGCTCTTGTTTGCGGCAAAAGTCAGCCTGTGCTTGATTGTTTTTTCCAGGTGTCTCGGTCTTCACTTAAATTATGGAATGATGCCGAGAATTAAGCAGATACAATTTAACTTTTTTCAATAAAAAACATGCGGTTGATTTTATTTAGCAACAAACCGTTGCAAATATTCAAATAAGATCAATAATGATAATTATTCTCTTTTGATTTATTTGTTGGATCTTGACGTCAAGGAGGCCGTTTATGAGTACGACAAGTATTGATATGGACGATGAACGAACTGACACCGGTAAGCCGGATTATCTGGCCAGTCTGTATCTTATCTGGCCCTATTTGAGTGGGCAAAAAGTCAAATTAACGCTCTCGGTGTTATTGGCTACTTTATCTGTAGCGCTTGAGCTGGTTCCTGTGTATGTGATTTACCAGGTTTTGGGTGAGGCCATGATGCATCAACTGATGTTGTCGCATGTTGTCCTCTATGGCGGAATTGTGCTGGTTTCGGTGATTGGCGGATATATTTTATTTGGTAGCGCTGTGGCGATGTCGCACTTAGTGGCATTTGAAGGGCTTTACCAATTGCGTTTGAAGATAGCCAGGCATCTGGCTTGTTTGCCGCTGGGGTATTTTGCAGATCGCCAAAGTGGTGAAGCGAAAAAATTATTGATTGACGATCCCGAGAGGTTGGAGTTGATTGTTGCTCACGGCATTCCTGAAGGGATGAGTGCCGTTGCAACGTGGTTCGCTGTTTCGATCTGGCTGTTTCTGGTTGACTGGCGAATGGCGCTGGCTTCTATTTTTATTACACCTGTCTCGTTCGTTTTATTGGTTGTAGCCATGGGGCGGGGTAAAAATTATGCACGTCCTTATCAGGACACGGGCGAACGGATGAACTCGGTGATCGTTGAGTACCTCAATGGTATGCCGGTTGTGAAGATCTTTAATCGTTCAGGAGAAAGTTATAAAGAGGCCAGCGAGGCGGTACGGGATTACGTTAAAGTTGAAAAACTATGGGCCGGTGCTTACCTTCCACTGGGTGGGACTTTTTTCAGTATTGTATTAAGTAACATTGTTTTTATCTTGCCGATAGGGGCTTTTTTAATGGTCCAGGGGCAACTGGATCTGTTAACGCTGTTGTTCTTTATTATTTTAGGGGCGAATTATAGCCGTCCTCTGGTCAAGCTGTTTCATCTGTTCCATCAGTTGGCTCATATCAGTATGGGGTCAGTGTTAATCTCTGAAGTCCTCAATACATCGAAACAAAACGATACGCACAAAACGATTCAACTTCCTCATCATGATGTCACTTTTGAACATGTTTTCTTTGGTTATGGGAAAAACGATGTGCTCAAGGATGTGAGCTTTAAGGCCAAAGCTGGGACAGTCACAGCGCTTGTTGGTCCGTCAGGTTCAGGTAAGAGCACCATCGCGAGCCTGATACCGCGTTTTTTTGACGTGCGAAGTGGGTGCATTACGATTGGTGATGTGGATATACGGGAGATGGGCCTGAATCAGTTAATGGATACAGTGGCTTTCGTTTTTCAGGATACCGTTCTTTTTACGGATACGATCGCAGCCAATATTCGTTTCGGTCGCCCAGATGCCAGTGATGCACAGGTCAGAGCTGCGGCTAAAGCGGCGCAGGCTCACGAATTTATTATGGATTTACCCGAAGGCTATTCCACCCGCATCGGCGATCTGGGGCGAAGCCTGTCAGGCGGTGAGCGTCAGCGCATCGCCATTGCCAGAGCTATCTTAAAAGATGCATCGGTCATCGTGCTGGATGAAGCCACAGCTTTTGCCGACCCTGATAATGAAGCCGCGATACAAAAAGCGATTGAAGCGCTGGCTACCGGACGGACATTAATTGTTGTGGCACACCGGTTACATACCATTCGGGATGCTCAAAATATTGTAACGATTCAGGAGGGCAGGGTTGCAGAGTCGGGTCGTCATCAAGATTTATTAGCCAATAAAGGGCTGTATGCTCAGTTATGGAATGATTTTATTGCATCTCGCAAAGCCGGGCTTCGTGATGCGGTCATGCATGCAGATGCGAAGGAGGTACTCTAATGGCAACATATGAAAATGCTGCAAAGAATCCTGAGGATGCCGCCAATGATTCGGTGCGTTCTGATTTTGCCAGTATGAAGCGGTTGTGGAATTTAGCGGGGCCGTTACGGGGTAAAGTGCTGCAGGGGATTATTTATCGGTTTATTCAGTCTTTTTGTCTTGGCATCGGTTTTGGGACTGCAATCATGTTGGTGACCGATCTTTCTAAAGCGCAGTTTACGCCGACAACCGCATGGGGAATTAAAATCACCCTCTTTTCGTTATTATCATTGATGGGTCAGGTGGTTTTTAGTTATTTGTCATCCAGGCTGAGCTGGTTTGCAAGTTTTGATTTAGCCGGGGAATTACGGCTTTCCATGCTGGAGCGATTACGTCAGTTACCGTTAGGGTTTCATTTATCAAGAAACCGGGGTGATACCGTCTCTATGCTGACTACCGATATGCAGACGGTTGAATCATTTATGTCAGATGGACTGCCTCGAATTGCAGAGGCTTTTGGTTTGCCTTTGGCGGTATTGGGTTTCCTGGCGTTTATTGACTGGCCATTAGCGCTGGTGGCGTCATTATCGATTTTGTGTGCGATTCCCGTTTATTTGATAACCAGTCGCTATTTAGCCCGGTTAAGTCTGTTAAGACAGGATATGCAAGCAGCTGCTGCGGCCCGGATGATTGAGTATGTTCAGGGATTAGCGGTGATTCGGGCATTCAATCGGTTGGCTAAAGGTGCTGAAGATTTCCGGGGTGCTTTGCAGGATTTTCGGGATTTGTCGACTCAATTAGTCGCGAAACTGGCTGCACCGATGGCTGCTTTTAGTCTGACATTAATGTTAGGTATTCCTCTGCTGATTTATGTGGGTGGGTGGCGTTTGATTGATGGGCGTATTGAATTAGTCACTCTCATTACCGTCTTAATGCTGGTCTACGCATTGTATAGCCCATTGTTGGGGTTAATTTCTGTGATGGAAACAACCCGTATGGCGGATGCCTCTTTGACCCGGATGGATCGCATTTTAACGGCTTGTCCATTGAGTGAGCCAGAGACGACGGCTGAGCCTGAAGGGTTTGATGTTGAGTTTCATCAGGTTCAGTTTGGTTATGGTAAAAATGCACCCGTCTTAGATGACATGACTTTTAGCGTGCCAGAGCGTTCGATGACGGCTATTGTCGGCCCTTCAGGTGCAGGTAAAAGTACTGTGTTGAATTTGCTTCCCCGGTTTTGGGATGTCGACAGTGGCCAAATTACCATTGGAGGTGTGGATATTAGAGATCTGTCCGCATCAAGGTTGTCTGGGCTGATGACGGTTGTGTTTCAGGATGTTTATCTGTTCTCAGGTACAGTCTTTGATAATATCGCTTTTGGTAAGGCTGATGCGAGCGTCGAAGACGTTGAAGCAGCGGCGCGCGTCGCTCAGGCTCATTCATTTATTATGGCATTGCCAGATGGTTATCAAACCCGGGTTGGAGAAGGTGGTGCTGCGCTTTCTGGCGGTGAACGGCAGCGTATTTCTATTGCCCGGGCGATTTTGAAAGATGCGCCGATCGTGTTACTTGATGAAGCGACGGCTGCCATTGATCCAACCAATGAAAGAGCACTGCAAAAGGCTCTGGCAGCTTTGGTCGCGGATAAGACATTAATTGTTGTGGCTCATAAGCTTTCTACGGTTCGAGAAGCCGACCAGATTTTATCGTTAGATGGCGGTAAAATTGTTGAAAGAGGGGATCATGATACTCTGATCCATGCCAAAGGGCTGTATTCAAGCTTATGGCATCACTGGACGCAGGCCGCAAATTGGCGGATTGGTCAGGCAAATCATCAAGAGAAGGAGCATGAATGAGGTCTACCCGCATGGCCGGTAATGTTGGCCGGCCAGCACGTATTTGCCGCGAGGATATTGCCGATGCGGCCTTAGCGATTGGTTTAGATACCTTTACGCTGGCTTTAATTGGCCAGATGTTGGGGGTTGATCATTCATCCTTGTATCGACATGTAAAAGGACGCGATGATATTCTTTTTTTGGCTGTCGATCGGGCCATTGCATCACTGAACTGGGAACCTGAACAACCGGCCAGTTGGCCTTCTTATCTGGAATATATAGCTGAATCAGTCTGGACGCTTTATGAGCGTTATCCGGGGTTGGCCAGCACGATTCGTATGATGGAAAATACACCACCTGCCATTGTTAAGGCTTTTTCGCACGCTTGTCATCGTTTGATTGATTTTGGCTTTTGTGAAGAAGACGCTGCTTTGATTATGGATAGCATTATGGATATGACCTGCGATAGTGCATCACTCTGGCAGCGAATGAGTCAGCAGGGGGAAAATGGCAAGACCATTGCTGAAAATATTAGCCGGTCCTGGAGTGACGCTAAAGATGATGACACAACATCACAGGTCACGTTGGTGCAGAACATCATCATGGGCTCTGCAAAACATTGGTGGCGTAAAAAACTGGTGTTACTGATTCATGGTGCTGCTGCGTATGCACCGGATTCTGATAAACATCAGGTATGATGGCCACCTCTTCGATTATTTTATGATGATGCTAGGGGCCGTTTATCTTTAATGATTGAATTTTGTTCAAATTAAACGCGTATTGAGCACGACGCGGGCGATGAAGCTTAGTAAGCTAAGTGAATAGGCCGCAACAAAGCGCAAGGTGCGTTTAAATGAACCCACAGGGCAGCGTTTGCTGTTCATTTATTCAGCGTTAGGTCCTGATTTGTGGAGATGACTACACGTCACAGAACCTGCCTTGCCTAAATAAACAGCAAAAAACTGCAAAAAACATCATTAAAGATAAACAGCCCCTAGGTGTGCTGACATCATTTCGCAACGTTAGGTTCTGATTTGTGGAGATGAGGACGCGGCACAGAACCTTCCTTGTCTAAATAAACAGCAAAAACCATCGCCAAACGTCAACACGGCCTAGTCTTGCCGATTTTGTTTCACTGTGGTGAAGGTTCGGTGGTCGATGCCAATATCATTTAAAATGTGTGTATTTAGTCGTCTTAATTCTCTGAGCGTTCTGTGCTTAGCTTTACGCATTCGTCTTTTATGATAAGCGTCTTTGAAATAGGCGATGAGCCGGCTTTGTACGACTTTCCTTGGATTTGCACAGCATCTTTGCTCTATCGTCTGTCGGTGATTCATAACGGCTTCCTTATCCAAAGTTGAGCTTGGAAAATTGAATCGATGTCGACGCAGTTTAAAAAGCTTGATTGTTTAAGAAAAACTAAAAATAATTAAAGCAGTATTAAGATTTTCTTAAAGGTTAGCTATGAGTGACACGGATTTTCCGGCTCCATTGACGGAATTATTAGAGATGGATGTACTGCGGACATTTATCGCTATTGCTGAAACAGGGAGTTTTTCTCGTGCGGCTGAGCTGGTTTTTCGCAGCCCGGCTGCTTTGAGTATGCAGATTAAGCGATTAGAAGCGCAATTGAATCAGCCGTTATTTGTCCGATCGGCCCGTAAGGTTTATTTAACCGATGCCGGGGAGCAATTGCTCAGTTATGCTAAGCGACTGATTAAAATCAATCTAGAAGCTGTTGGTCGTTTTAATCAGCCTCAGCTGGAAGGGGAGATTGAGCTTGGGATTTCATCCTGTATTGATGTGCAATTTCTCTCGAATGTGTTAAGTGAGTTTGCTTGTACGCATCCGGCAGTGTTAGTGCATGTGGTGGTTGAAAGTAGCGTTAAACTGACGCAAATGGTCGATCAGGGAAAATTAGATCTGGCGCTTGTCGTATCGGGCAATCGTCATCAGGATCTGGAGCGTGGTAAGGTGGTTTATTCAGAGTCCCTTGTTTGGGCCATGCGTGAAAAGGGGATGGCTGTTGAACGGACACCTTTGCCCCTTGCCTTAGATGGGCCCGGCTGCTTATGGCGTAAATCAGCGATTGATGCTCTGGCTGAACAGGGCATTGAATATCGAATCGCCTATTCGTCAGATCATAATGCTGGGTTACAGGCGGCTTTAATGGCCGATCTGGCGATTGCAGCTTTTCCTAAAACAATGGTTAAGCCGCCTTTGTGTGAAGTCCCCAGACAGTGGAATTTACCGGTACTCAATGATTATCAGGTTATTTTGGTTCAGAGAAGTTCACCCAGTGCAGAGATAGAGGCGATCGCGCGTTATGTCGGGCGCGTTTTTACCCGATATCGTTGATTTTAAGTAAAATCCGTTTGTTTAATCGTCGCTTGTTTTCTGCGATCGTGCTAGCAAATGGATTGAGTTAGCAATGTTATGGTTGTCTGACTTATAAAATTCGTATTCATAAAGTGTCTCGTATTTTAAGGAGAATAAACCATGTCAATTACAGGAAAAGTGGCTCTTGTGACAGGAGCCGGTCGGGGAATTGGTCGGGGGATTGCATTAAGGCTGGCCCAGGATGGTGCTGATATTGCGATTGTCGATATGAATGAAGAACCCATGGCAGCCGTGGCCCGCGAAGTTGAGGCAATCGGTCGTCAGGCAACAACCTTTAAAGCGGATGTCAGTGATCGCCAACAAGTTTATGCAGCTGTGAATCATACTGAACAGCAACTGGGTGGTTTTGACATCATGGTGAATAATGCCGGGATTGCCCAGGTGAATCCGATTGCTGAAGTGACACCTGAAGAAGTCGCCATGATTTATAAAATCAACGTTGAAGGAACGTTATGGGGGATCCAGGCGGCGGCTGCGAAATTTATTGAAAGAGGTCAAAAAGGGAAAATTATCAATGCATCGTCGATTGCGGGCCATAACGGGTTTGCCATGTTAGGTGTTTATTCATCGACTAAATTTGCGGTTCGTGGGCTCACCCAGGCTGCTGCCCAGGAATATGCCAGCCGGGGGATCACCGTTAATGCCTATTGCCCGGGCATTGTCGGGACAGACATGTGGGATGTGATTGATCAACGGTTTGCCAGTTTGACTGGGGCGCCTGTCGGTGCAACGTATAAAAAATATGTTGAAGGTATAGCGCTGGGGCGGGCACAAACACCCGATGATGTTGCTGCTTTCGTTAGTTATCTGGCCGGACCCGATTCAGATTATATGACAGGACAAGCGCCTTTGATTGATGGGGGCATGGTTTATCGTTAGGGCTTAGAGCATTGGTGGTTGTTTTAGCCGCCAATGCCCCAGCTTGTACTGTCTTTATTTTTAAGTCGTTTGTCGCTGGATCAGCTGAACAGGGACGTGATCGATACGCTGAGGTTGCTGTATATCAGAGGTTCGCTGATGCAGTCTCTCAAGTGCTAATGATGCAATCTGAGCGGTATTTTGTTTCAACGTCGTCAGCTGGTAGCCTGTAAATCCTGCCGTTGGAATGTCGTCAAATCCAATGATTTTATAGTCAGACGGTGCTTTCAGGTTGAATTCGTTGCAGGCGGTATCTAAAAAACCACAGGCCAGTAAATCGTTGGCACACCAGAGCCCGTCAAATGGTAATCTGTTGGTTAATATCTGGCGGGCCGCCAGAACGCCTCCCTGATAACCTGCATGAGGGGCAGGAAATAATCTACCGTCGGTTAATTGTTGCCATGCTTTAAGTCTTGCCTGGCCAGAATAGGTGTCTTTATCAATGCCTAGGAAGGCTAATTGCTGACACCCGCTTTGTTTGAGCGTTTGAACGGCTAATTGGGCACCGGCCTGATTATCTGAAGTGATCACATCGACAACCGGTATATCGGTCATCCGGTTAATGACAACGACAGGGATGGAGAGCCTGACACATTCTCTGACCAGTTCGGCCGATGGATGACCCGAGGTGACAATCACGCCTGAAACCCTAAATTGAGTCAGTTTAAGCAATGTCTGGGGCAGATCTGCGGATGTCAGTATATCGCACACCAAAGCCTGAAAGTTCTGCTGCTGGATGTGCCGGACCAGATCTTCGAGCAATTGACTGCGGTAGGGATCGGTCAGGCCAGAGGTGACCAACCCAATTAATGTACTGCGCTGGCGGTTCAGACTCTGAGCCAGAATGTTGACCTGATAGCCCAGTTGTTGCGCGGCTGTCAGTACTTTTTGGCGGGTTGCCGGTGCAACGCTGCCATTGTTGGAAAACGTACGAGAGACGACGGCTCGGGAAACTCCCGCCAGATTGGCAACATCTTGAGCTGTGATACTTTTTTGATTCATTTGATACCTGACAGCGGCCAAATAAGTTGGCCCTGAGCGGCCATTTTTATATGAGAATGAGCCGCCAGAGCCTGATGCATTGCATCATGATTTTCATCCAGACAGTGATAGAGTTGCCAGGGGGTTGTCCCTGTTTGTTCTGATAATTCCATAAGCATGGGAAGATCGGCATGGCCAGCTTCGATAGGAAGCGGATCGACGCCACTGCATTCATGAATGATCAGATCACTACTTTGTATTAAACGGATTGTTTCCTGGCTGGGCCGACCGTCGCCACTGTAAAATAATCTGAATCCATTTATATCGATCCATAATGAGCGGTTGGCTATCGGGTGGTGGCTGTAGGCCGTTTTCCATGACCAGTGAAACCACTGACCTTGCTCAGCAGTTTCAATCCATTTGATCTCAAAGTTCATTTGCTGATCGGGTGCGTAAGCCAATGGCAACATGGTTTTCAGAGCATTTTTTTGCTGTTTTTGAGCCATGATTTGCAAAGGTTTCTGGCGGCCCATGCTATGGAAGTAATTTAATAGCGAAGCCAGTCCCATACAATGGTCAGGATGGATGTGTGTGAAGTAGATTAAATCGATCTGGTCAATATCCATCTGTCGTTGCCAGATAGCCTGTGGAACGGTTGGTCCGCAATCGATTAACCAGCACTGTTGTTGCTCATGAATCAGTAATGAGGCATTAACGTATTGTTTGCTATACGCACTGCCAATTCCAATGATATCAATGTCTAAATAGTGTCCCGTGTTATTCATACTTAATTACTCTTAGGATAGTTCATCGATAGCCTTAATGGCCCAATTTATAGGATAGAAAGTTGCATTTATCAGCTTAACATTCTATGTGAGTTGGTTACAGCATGCTCTATGTACTGATTTTGGTGTGATGAGTAAGGTGCGATTGACCACCAATTGCCAATGACTAAACCATGATTGGCGGGTAAATCGAGATGACGTCATTCTGAGTATCCGTGAGAAACTCCAGAAAGATAATAAAATTATTGTATAAATTTTATTATAAATAGGTTGACTACATCTAAAGTTAATTATACCAGAGAACATCAACACAGAGTTACAGAGAAGGGGGGATGTATTCAGAACTCACCGATCAACTATGTCGGCACTGTCTGGTTTTCCGAGCACATTTGCGGTCGGGATGTTGGTGAACGATCTTTGTTTCTGGAAAAAGAAGCGGATGTTTTGGGGCAGAGCGATGCAGATGCGGGATGATTGATTTTAAGTGAGACTGGCGTCACCCGACTTGGTCACTTTAGAGCGCCATTGATGAATAGCGAGATAGCGGGAATAAGTTCATTGTCTGTTAGGTGGTTGTTATGGGGAATTGAAGAAAGCCTATAACAACTATTTAAGAAAACTTTAGAAAGGTTTGAGATATGTATGAACAGGTAGGTAAACCGAAAGGGAATAAAAGTCGGGCGGTTGCTAATTCTGTTGTTCAGAAGAAAAAGGATGGAAAGCAAGGTATTGAGTTTGTGGATAATCGGCCTGAATATGTTGTACAAAGAAAGGTGACGGGATTCAAGTCAACTGGTACTCCAATTGATATAGCGGCTAAAGCATATCTAAGTAATACAGACGAAACCCAATTTGACTCAAATAAATCTGGCGATAATGTGAGAACGAGTTTATCAAAAATACTACCGCATACTGTATCTCACATACAAAAAATTCAGTCTGTCCAAGCTAATGTTACTCCTAATGGCCCTAGTGAATGGACGCGAGATGCAGTAGCTAGTGCTCATGTTGGCCGAGCAGGTAGACAAGAAGCAATACTGACAACAGGAAGTGATCCATATTATCAGGGCGGTCACTTGATAAGCCATTCATTACTCGGCACTGGTTCTGTTGCATCTACAGCAGTTAAAGTCGATAGTTATCAGAATTTAGTGCCTATGGAAGCAGCCCTTAATAACATGACATATAAAGCACTGGAGACCAAAATAGGTGCTACATCAGGGACATCATCTGTGAAAATTGATGTACAAACAAACCCGAACTTATTTGTGTCCCATGAAAATATTTCCAAGCTCACGGGATGTCCATTGAACGCCAAATACAAATTAAATACAGGCGTTTATATTCCAAGTGCGATTGCTCGAACTGTAACTGTATCAGTGGGGGGAGCAGCCATTGGAGATGCAGCAGAAATTGGTATAGCGACACCTCATGAGGCAATTATGACAACTGGTGCTCAGTTACTAGATCACTTGGATAAAACAGGTGCAATGCCATGGATATCAAAATCACTTGAAAATGATGTGATGAAAATAATATAGATAAAACAAAGCCGCTGAACCGAAATGACATGACGTGTCTGACGATAAACATTAACTTTCGCTCAACCCATAGCCACCTCTCGCTAGGTGAAGACGTGATAAAAACACATTCATGCAACAGTCAGACTACCAATAGCCGCCGAGCGAACTTGTCTGTTATACCGTCATGACGGCTTATTCCCTTTTTTTGACCACGTACCGCGAATAAAATTAAGCCTATCATGAGCATAAAGATTAACAGGAGCGGTCCTTGATAATTTTTAAAATAGGGTCAACAAACACCAACATCGGGACAATCCGTTTAAAGCGTTGTGAGACTTCGCATTGATTGGACAAGTGGCTTATTGTGCGTTGATGCTGCCTGAGCAGGCAGGCAATTGATAACCTCAACTCGGGATAACAGAGCCTTTTCTGATAGGGATTAAGCCCGATTTCAGCGTTAAATCCGCTTGCCATAGAATAGCTATGGCTACCCAGATTTGCCTTGAACTCAAGCTTAATCCCACATCAGAAAACAAGCCTGACACATCATCAATCCACCGTTATGCACGTTGTGACTTCTTATCCCGAGTTGAGGTTAATATACGTCCCATTTTTCAATCAAACCTATCTTAATTTTTTGAACCTTTTGTGAACACGTGTTCAATTTGTGAGGGGTTCATGAATTTGTCAAATTTCTATCAAATAATACCTGTAACGGCTGATCTTTGGTGATGGAATGCTGATTACACTAAGCATGTTTAGAAGAGCGGCCAGTTGCTGTAAAAACATCATGAAAGATTTAGGGAAGTGTCATTTTTAAATTGCGATTGGACACGTGTTCAATTATGGAGTTGGCGTTTGGTCGTTGAATTTTGTGCAACTGAAACCAGTGTGAACGTCGATGAAGATTCTGATGTTTGGTTCCTTTATGAAGGCAAGCGGGGAAGTTCAAGGCTCGTGGCCGTGTTTACCGTTCATTTTTTACTCTAGATGGTTCGGCCTTGCCAATAAACAGCAAACATCAACGACCTCGTGTTGAGTCATGATGAAAAGGATAAATGAACGTTATGTCATGTTCGTTAGCCATTAGCCAGTTACAAGTGAGTTATGGCGAAAAGTTAATTCTGAACGGGATCGATTTGACGATTCAACCCGGGGAAATGGTCGCCTTATTAGGCCCTTCTGGGTGTGGTAAGACAACGCTATTGAATGCGTTGTGTGGATTCATTCATGTGAGGGCCGGTGAGATTCAAATGGATGGGCGGGATGTGACCCATCAGTCAGCTCAGCACAGACAGATGGCACTGGTGTTCCAAAGTTATGCTCTGTGGCCACATATGAGTGTTTTTGACAATATAGCTTATGGCTTAAAGGTCAAGAAATGGTCCCGTTCACGGATTCATGAGCGTGTCGCTCAGATGTTAAAACTGGTGAATTTACCGGGGGTCGAAACGTCCCGGGTGACCCAACTTTCAGGCGGTCAAAGGCAGCGGGTTGCCCTTGCCCGGGCGCTGGCCGTCGAGCCGCCGCTGCTGCTGATGGATGAACCGTTATCCAATTTAGATGCCAGAGTGCGATTGAATGTTCGCCATGAGATCAAACAGCTTCAGCAGCAATTGGGGTTCACGTCAATTATTGTCACGCATGATCGGGAAGAAGCAATGGTCATGGCGGACCGGATTGTTGTGATGAATCAAGGGCGGATCGAGCAAATAGGAACACCTGAAGCTATTTACCAACAACCCGCTAACGCATTTGTTGCGGATTTTATGGGCGCAGATAATAAGCTGGTTTATCAAGCCAGTGAGTTACCTCTTGGTTTGGATAAGTCATCATCCGATTCGGTTTATCAGGCTTTCTTTCGAAGTCAACATGCCAGAATTTGTACAGTTGAATCATTGTCAGAACGTGACGGACTGGTGATCCCCGGGGTGATTGAACAGAGTGCTTTTCAAGGAGAAAGCTATCGCTACGGGGTTCGTTGCCACGAACAGTTATTGCATGCAGATAGTGCTTCGCAATTTTGCTTTGGTCAACCTGTGCAGCTTTTTATACCCACTCAAGCGTTACATCTATTTGAAGTATCAGATTAGAGCGTATTTATATTTAACCATCACGAAAGATAAGCATTTTCTATTTCATTACACACAAGGATGCTGTTATGCAAGTTCCATTGATAAAACAGGCTGCGACTGCTGCGACCATATTATTGGCATTGTCTGCACATGCCCAGACAACGCTTAGAGTTGCCAGTGCAGGAAGTCAGAATATGGTGGACTATGTCAGAACTTATTTGGCACCTAAATTTGAAGCGACTCATCCGGGCGTCAACGTTCAGGTTTTTGGAACAGGCCCAGGTGATGCAGGGTCACAAAAAATATATGAAAAATTAGAGGCACAAAAACAGAGTGGCCGTCAGCATTGGGATATCGATGTTGCTGTGGTTCATCAAAAGTTAGGCGGAGAGATGGTTGAAAAAGGGTTATTGAAATCCTATCGCAACGATATTTCCAATGGAAAACTAGTCTCAAGAGATAGTGCTAAAAATGCATTGGGTGTGAATGTGAATGGCTATGTGATGCCTATGTTTCATTCACAAACTGCGATTGCCTACAATTCTGATTTAATCAAAAATCCGCCTAAAAGTTACAATCAACTGGTTAAATGGGTGAAGAAACACCCTAAAGCATTTGGTTATAACGGCATTAAAAATGGCATGTCGGGTGTGAGCTTTGTGACCGGGTGGATTTATGCCTATGGCAGCAGTGCAAAGACCTTGACAACAAAACCTTATAATCCGCAACTTAAAAATGGCTGGCGGCAGGCCTATCAGAAACTAAAAAGCTTTAATCAGTATGTCACCTTTACACCTGGAAATGCGGGCACTCTGGATATGCTCAATCGCGGTGAGATTTTTATGGGGCCGGTTTGGGTTGATATGTTCTACAGCTGGAAGGATGCCGGAAAGTTACCTCCCTCTTTGAAATTAACCCTAATCGCCCCCGGAATGCCCGGGCAGCCGATGTATTATGTTATTCCGGCTAAGGCAAGCCATCAAAAGCTGGCTGAAGAATTCATTAATCTGGCTACCAGCCCCAAAGTTCAGGCTGAAGGGATTGTTAAACGTTTCAACTGGTACCCTGGTATTGATGCGAAATATGTTAAATCCCAGATGGATGCAGCGTCATGGAACAAGCTCTTTAAAGAAATTAGTCCTCATGATTTGGCAACGAAAGGGAAAAGCTTTCCTTTAGGTGCTTATCTGGATGACATTAAAGAAGGATATGAACGTCAGGTGAACAATTAACCTGGGGTGATGGGTATGGGGTTCTATGATGGCCCCATTCAAATGGAGATACTCATGCAACAATCACGATGGTGTAGCTGGCTGATGGTTGCCCCAGCCTTATTACTGGTCGTTGCCTTTTTTATTTACCCGCTTGGGTTATCGCTGCATTTTGCGCTGACGGACCCACAGGGGCATTTGTCTTTTTTTCAACTGGAAAAAGCCTGGCAGTTATATAGCCATGATTTGTTTTATAGTGTGTTGATCGTTGGCGTATCGCTGATTCTTATTGCAGTGATAACGTTGGCTATTTCTGGAATTTTAACCCTATCGCCATTTTTAAGGTTAAATCAATTATTGGCTTTACTGTATCGCTGGCCATTGTTTATTCCGTTTATTGTGGTTGGCCAGATGATGAGAACCTTTCTGGCTAAAAATGGTTTGATGAATAATGCGTTAGTCGGGATGGATCTATTGAGTCCATTTCAAACGGTTTCGTTTCTTGACTGGAAGGGTATCATTTTTACCTTCGTTTGGAAGCAGATGGCTTTTAGTACGCTGCTTGTTGCCGGAGCGATGGCGGCTATCGCTAAAGATCAGATTCTGGCAGCGAAAAACTTATCTGCCAGTCGCTGGCGAATTTTTGTCACGATTATTGTTCCTCAAATTATCCCTAATCTGGGGGTGGCTTTGGTACTTTCCTGTGTGACCATGATGTCTGTCCTTTCTGTTCCTTTGATGATTGGTACGGGGACTCCGACGATGATGACGACTGATATGGCCTTTCGGATTAACTCTTATGGTGATTATGGCGTTGCCAATGCGCTTGGCGTATTTAGTTACGCTGTGACCGCTGTAATGGCCTGGTTTTATCTTAAATATAGCCTGAAGCAGCAAGGGGATATAGGATGACGGATCTCTTTGTTCAGTGTTCGAAAGTAATCTGGCCGCGGCGCTGTAACAACCTGCGTGTGAGCTGGTGGGGACAGATGTTATTTATCAGTCTGTTGGCACTTGTAATGTTTGGGCCGCTGACCAATCTGTTGATCTGGACGGTCACCGAGCGCTGGTATTTTCCACATGCCTTACCTGTAGAGTGGGGATTTAAATACTGGCGATATGTTTTCAGCCCAGTGAATGGTGCATTTGATGCATTAGCGACCAGTATAATTGTGGCCGTGTCTACTGTAGTTTTGACGACCCTGATTGCCATTCCTGTGGGATATACTCTAGCCAGGCGAAAATTGCCAGTTCGGGCATTCATTATGCTGTTGTTTTTGATGCCACAGGCATTTCCTGAGTTGCCAATTTATATCAATATTGCCCGGATTTTTTATCAACTGGGATTAAATGGCACATTATTCGGTGTTGTTGTTGTGCATACGGTGCATGGGCTGGTTTTTTCTGTCTGGATCATCGTGGCCTCATTTCGCAATATTGATCCATTGCAAGAGCAGGCTGCGCTTAATTTGGGAGCATCTCCACTGAAGGCTTTTTTGACGATTAGTTTACCTCAGGCCATCGGTGGTATTATCGCCAGTTTCATTTTTGTTTTTTTAGAATCTTTAGATGAGTTTACCGGTAGCTTTTTTGTGGGGGCCCCGGATGTGATGACACTTCCATTATTGCTTTATAACGCGAGTATGGAGGGGAACTATCAAGTGGCTTCAATTAGCGCGTTAATTTTATTGGTGCCTTCATTATTGTTTATGTGCTTAGTTGAGCGTTTTATGCGCCCTGAGATGCTGGCTAAAGTGGGTAAGTAGTGTTACAACGCATAATGGTAAAATAAGTTCACGGTAAGGAATAAAAGAAGCGGGTGCGTTATATTCGAAAGGCTGTTCATCTAAATGCGTCTTGTGTTTCGTTGCGGCCGGTTGACTGAGATGATTCAGCATCATCGTTCGCATCGTGCCCAAAACGCATTTAATTTGAACAAAATTCATTCATCAAAGATAAATAGCTCCCTATTTCTTTGATGTGCACCAGAATCATTACTTCCCATATTTTTTAAGTATTTGATCAAAGGTACCATTGGATTGAATGGTCAAGAGTCCTTTGTTGAATGCGTCAATATATTTTTGTCCGTTAGGGTTTGCTTTCCCTGAAGTCACAAATATTTTGTTGGTGGACATAGTAGTTTTACTAAAGCTGAAATCACCGGCATTAAGATTATTTTTTTTCATAAGTGAGCGAGCCACCAATTCATCGCTAATGGTTAGATCTATTCGTTTCGATTTTAATTTTTTAAGATTGGTGACCAGATCTTTAGATACGGGGCGTTTGAATCGTTTTGAGGTTAAAAATTTTTCGTTATATCCATAACCACGAACAATGCCTACTTTTTTCCCATCGAAGCTTTTTAAATCATGATATACAAATGGGCTGCCTGCTAATTTGATAATTTTAATGTTATTTTTCAGATATGATTTACTGTATGTCAAATAAGTCGATCGTTTAGTTGTGTACCAGGTCGCGGGCAACATATCAATTGCGCCTTTTTTTACCTGATCAAGAGCCCGGGCCCAGGGCATGATTTTAAATGTGACATTATATCCTTGAGTTTTCATGGCTGCAGTGACAATCTCAATTGAGATCCCAGGGGTATGACTGTTATCAATAATAAACGGTGGCCAGGGATCTTGGGCTATAGTGACATCTGCAGCATAGCTCATCGGTATCCAGATAAACAAACTAATGATTGAAACAAATATAAATTTCATCATGACTCTCCCTAACTTAGGTTTTGAATTTACGCATTTGATGTTTTATGTCTGAACTAAGTTGTAGAACCTGAACGGTTTGTGATTCTGTTTCTTTAGCGATACCAGATACCTGGTGTGTTGCTTTAGAAATATCATTGATACGCTGGCTGACTTCATCCACCGCAGTTTTTTGTTCATCGGTTGCTTGTGAAATTTGTTGATTACGTTCGGAGATATCATGCACGGTTGTTTTGACATGAAGAATTGATTCTTGGGATTTTTTAACTTGTACCGTGGTTGTCTCAAGAATTTCAGATATTCGATTGATTTCTTGTTCTACTGATTCTGTGGCTTGGCTCAGGGTGTGGATATTTTTTTGGATTTTATCTGTCGATTGGTTAGTTTTAACCGATAAACTGCGAACTTCATCTGCAACAACGGCAAAACCCCGGCCATGTTCACCGGCCCGGGCTGCTTCAATTGCAGCGTTCAATGCGAGTAAGTTAGTTTGTTCTGATATGTCAGTAATCATTTTGATGACGGTTGAAATATTCTCGCCTTCCTGAAGCAATTTATGCATTTCATCATTGACCCGGGACATCTCCGATCGCATATTGATGATTTCCTGAGCGAAGGCATCAATGATGTCATAGACAGCATCAACACGTTCAGTTGTTTCGGTGGCTCGGTCTGCGGTGTCATTCACAATCTCAGAGACATTGGCAATTGAGTTGTTTATCTGTGTGGCCGTGGCAGCAACAGAGATGAGCTGCTGTTGCTGTTCATCGAGCTGAGCAACATTTTTTTTCGCCATGTTTCCACTGGAGTCGGCCATATCTTTTAGATGAACCGATGACTGCGTCACATCAGTTACGGTTTTACGTAATGATTCGGTGAATTTGTTGATGTGATCTGTAATCGATATAAATTCTTTAAATTTTGGAGGGGGAATGACCTGGGAAAGATCCCTTTCTCCGCTGGCTAAGTTGCTAATTCGAAAAGACAGCTTTTGTAGTGGAGATAATATAGTCGTTTTTAAGGCAATAATGAAAAAGACACTTAATAAGGCATCTAAAATGATGAGCTCAGAAACACCATACCAGGCTCGTTCGGTCAAGACTTTATCGATCCGGGCCATGTCATAATAGATCTCTAACGTTCCAATTTCATTCGTCGTACCATCTTCTGTAAATTTTAGCGGTTCTTTTACCACTAATTTATTCTGATATGGGCTGTGATTTTCAGGTTTAATATCAATAATTTTATCTTTTGATGTGTCGGCGCGTCCCAGGGATAACAAGGGGGTTTTTTGTGGGTCAAGAATACGGATCGCCTGAATGTCCGGATTGTAAAATTCAGCGGATGAAGTCAGTTCTGCTGTATCTAAGTCAAAATCCCATAACAATTTAGGAAGGCTTAACGAAAGTCTGCTTTTTGAACTATCAATGGATTGTTCCAGTGATTGAGTCAGTTCATCATGAATAGCCCGGTAGTCAATATATCCGGTAATGGCGAGTATGATTGAGATTGCAAGAATCGATTGAAGAATGAAGGTAACTTTTATACTTTTTAACATATCTATAATCCAGATAACAGCCAAGAGCCCATGTCAATATGCTTGCTTAAATGCCTCATTTTTTAAGCATAGACGAATGTTTTAAAGGAAGGTGATTTAGTTGAATTTTTGAGCCATCTTAGTGGATGATTTAGCTGGAAATCTGGTAGAGTGTACTAGCTCAGACAAAATCTTAACGATCTGTGTTTCGGTATAACGTGATTTATTCATATCGAGTTCTCCCTGACTAGCTCAGTGTATGCCGAAGGACTCTAAAATGGTATGCCGCTAGTTTAGGGGAGGTTTACAACGACTTCGTCTTTGGCTCCTATTCCATTTGTGATGACTATCAAGAGTTTTTTGTATTGTTCGTAGAGCTCTAAGAGAAAAATTTTCAAACCAATTTGATCAATTTGCCATCTCCATTCTGTTGATGGCAGATATGGGGTTTTAACGCTAATAATGGTGTTTTCTGCTTGTTTTTTCTAACCCATACCCATGTTGTGCTGATTCAGTTAATGACATGCAATAACTGAACGAAATGAAATCGACTGTATGAGTTTTGAAGATATTTACATCGTTAGGAGCCATTGCAATGTAGAGCAGTTATTTTTCTCACTGCTTTAATAATTGAGTGAAGGAGATTTACCAAAAACTTGAACATCACTATAAAAATAATTTTTCAGTCATATGCTGCAAGTTTTTTTTTGATGTTATGGCCACTTTTTTTGGGGTGGTCGATAATTTCTGATTGAGGTAATTAACGCTTCGGGTTGATCTTCATTTATCAACATATCGGTATAATCGACTTTCATAAATTGGTGGGTGACCATTTTATGGAACATGTCTAATAGGGGAGAGAAAAATCCATCTATATTGTAAAAGCAGCAGGGTTTTGTGTGATAGCCGAGTTGAGCCCAGGTCCATGCTTCGGATATTTCTTCTAATGTGCCAGCTCCCCCAGGCATTGCAATAAAGGCATCAGACAACTCGGCCATTTTTGCTTTGCGCTGGTGCATATCTGAAACAATAATAAGTTCAGTGAGTCCGGTGTGAGCTAATTCTTTGTCTTTTAACTTTTCAGGAATGACACCATAAACACAGCCCCTCTGTTCAAGTACAGTATCTGCTATTATTCCCATTAATCCGACCTGAGAGCCACCATAGACTAAATCAATTTTCTGTTTAGCCAAGTATTTTCCAAGCCGGATAGCTGCATCACGAAATACAGGGGAATCTCCCAGACTTGAACCGCAAAACACAGCAACTTTCATATAGATATAACTCTTTGGTATTTTGATTGATGAATTATATCACTGTTCGATGAATAGAGAATGCTGTGGCTTTGTGTGATTCGAGCGCTTTGAGTGAATAATGGTGAATTAACTTGGGGTGATTTCTTGTTTCAGACAGTAATGCTCTCCAGGAGCTATGTTTGCCGGAGTGAGTGTTTTAGCGACTTCAACACAAAGGTATTCAGATGCCCCACCAGGGTGGATATCAGCGATGGTCGATGCCAGTTGATCTCCGGGGTTCCAGACAACGACTGCATCTTCTCCCTGATGGGTAAAATGTAATTTTCGTCCGTTTCCATGGGTTAACTCTAACTCAGACTGTGGTGATGTGTAAATTCGATCAGTTTGTTCAGATAACTCGAATATAGCTTGTTTGCAGAGTTTAAAATCCTGGGCTTTATCTTGATATGAATTTCCCATACCAGACAATTTCACGCTATCTCTATCTGTTGCTAGATAACTATGAAGTGCAGATGAGATAGAGATTGGGTGTTTGTCCTGGTTATATGTTGTTAACTCGACTGTGAGTTTTTCAGCCACAGTGAATTTACATTCCAGTTTAAATTCAAATTCACTTTGCTCTATCATTCGATGATCGAGTTTTAAGGTGATTTCTGTTCGTTCTTCATTGGTACTGATTTGATCAAGTGTCCACTGATTGATTCGGGCATAACCGTGGTTAGGTGATTTCGCATTGCCAAACCATGGCCAACACAGGGGAATTCCGCCTCGAATAGCAGCCTTACCGTTTAATTCGCTTGTATGACTTAGCCAGAGTTGCTCGGGTTGGCTTGTTGGATGATAGCTGATGATGTGAGCGCCATATGCGGCGATGAGTGCTTTTCCTTTTGGGTGATCAACCCAGTAAAATAATTGGTTGTGTGCGTTATGTGCTGTAAATACTGCATTATCAAGTTGATCGGAGATGGTAAGACCTAATTGCTCGAATCTTTCAGTCACTGGTTTTCTCCTATAAAAAAGGGTAGCTTACGCTACCCTATAAATTCTATGGTTAACAGCTCAGTCTATTATTTAGAGATATGAGCGATTAAGTCCAGAACTTTGTTTGAATAACCGATTTCGTTATCGTACCAAGATACAACTTTAACGAAAGTATCAGTCAGAGCAAGACCAGCTTTAGCATCGAATACTGAAGTACAAACTTCGCCAAGGAAGTCAGTAGAAACAACTGAATCTTCAGTGTAACCAAGAACACCTTTAAGTTCACCTTCAGAAGCGGCTTTCATTGCTGCGCAGATTTGGTCGTAGCTTGCTGCTTTTTCCAGGTTAACGGTCAGGTCAACAACTGAAACGTCAGGAGTTGGGACACGGAAAGCCATACCAGTCAGTTTACCGTTTAGTTCTGGTAATACTTTACCTACAGCTTTAGCAGCACCAGTTGATGAAGGGATGATGTTTTGAGCTGCACCACGACCTCCACGCCAGTCTTTCAAAGAAGGACCGTCAACAGTTTTCTGAGTTGCTGTAGTTGCGTGAACAGTAGTCATTAAACCATCTTTGATGCCGAATTTGTCGTTCAGAACTTTAGCAATAGGTGCTAAACAGTTAGTAGTACAAGAAGCGTTAGAAACGATGTCTTGTCCTGCATATTTTTCCTGGTTAACACCCATAACGAACATAGGAGTTGCATCTTTAGATGGGCCAGTCATAACAACTTTTTTAGCGCCAGCTTCGATGTGTTTACGAGCTTTTTCATCAGTCAGGAACAGACCAGTACCTTCAGCGATAACTTCAGCGCCGATTTCGCCCCATTTCAGGTTGGCTGGATCACGTTCTGCAGTAACACGAACGGTTTTACCGTTAACGATTAAGTTACCACCTTCAACTTTTACATCGCCTTTGAAACGGCCATGAGTTGAATCGTATTTCAGCATGTAAGCCATATAATCAACGTCTAGCAGGTCGTTGATGCCGACGATTTCTATATCGTCACGTTCTTGAGCAGCACGGAAAACGAAGCGACCGATGCGACCGAAGCCGTTAATACCTACTTTAATAGTCATAGTTTCTACCCAGTTATATTCTGAATTGTTAACGAAAAAATCTGTCTGTAAACTTACAACATTCAGTTGTAAGGTCAAGCGCGGAATTTCATCTTTTTGCGCAAAATCAAACTGACTGATGAAAAAAAATTACATTTGATAGATGCTTAAGCCATTTTCGTCAGTTTTCATGGGAAAATGTACCATAATCTGATGTTTATTTACAGCTTAAGTGAATCGAAGGAAAAGTTGTATAACTTTTAATCATCTGAATTTTATTAAAATTTGTAGTTTTATACCATCTTCTGATAAACGGTGTTCTGCTCTCAGGGATTGAAATGTATCTAAGTCATATTTCTCTAAGCGACCTACCATATAAATGATAAGACTTAGCATTTTGAACCAAAAGATTGTAATGAAAATACAAAACCGATCTAATGGATGTAAAAATCATTTAGCTGATCTGTTTTTCATCGTTCAACGATGATTTGAGTAGTATAGCCATACTCTCTTCATTGTGCGTTTAAAATATAATAAACGTTTGGAAAATTGTTATCAAAGATAATCAGCTACTCTATAAGATAGAGGGTATACCCATGATAAATGTAATTTTTCTAATAAATTCATAAGTAAATTTCTAAACGTTGTCTTACACTTGATGAGGGGGCGGGGAGCTATTGACCCTGTGCCGCCTTGAATCGAATGTTCATAATGAGAACTGTGTTTAAAAGAATCCCTTGAACAGGATGTCCTGTTCCATTATCAGTGTTGGGTCATGATTTGTGTCAACTGTATATGGTATGTCTATAGCGCCATGATCTTTCTGGTACCCCAAATGAGTTAACCATTAGTGGGTATAAATTGGGGAAAGGGAATTTGTTCGATTTAAACGTATTTGGAGTGAAATATGAACCATGATGCAGGCGTTTTGTACTCCATTTAACAAGGTGCGTTTAAATGAATCTGCAGAACGGTTTTTGTTTGTGTTATCGGTGTTCGGTCATCATTTTTATTGATTTCAATCGATATAAAAAGTAATTGACTGATAAAACCTACACCTAAGTTCAATAGAACCCGGGAGTTTCTTGTCGATATGAATGAACGCGTAAGTATAAATGATTCTGATGTAGAAAAACTTTTGAATTTGCATGGTATTACCCGCCATTTTATTGATGCCTGGGGGAATGAAACAGATGTTGATTCAGAAAACCTATGTGCCTTACTTAAAGCAATGGGGTATGACATTGATGATGATAACGTACTACATCAACAGTTGAATCGTGATTTAGAAAATTACTGGCAATTAGGGTTAGAGCCAGTGACAACTTCTCGTATTGGCGAACCTGTACGGTTTTTGCTGCGTTATCGTCAGGGTGATATCCACACTACTTTTGAGTGGAAGGTAAAGACAGAACAGGGACAATTGTTTTCCGGGACAATCTGTCCTGATCAATGTCCGCTTGAGCAGCATGAAATCCTTCGCCATGATGAAATCATGGCGTGTTGGATTGATACGGAGATTGAACTGGAATGTGGTTATCATCAGTTACTGCTTCAGTATTCCGATCAAGATGAACCTTTTTCTGAAAGTTGTTATATCGTTGCACCGACATCGGCTTACAAACCTTTCCAAATTTATGATGGGGCTAAAGTTTGGGGAGTGACGGTTCAGCTTTATGCATTGCGAAGTCAGAGAAACTGGGGGATTGGTGATTTTTCAGATTTGATGACATTGGTTCAGCATATAGCTAAAGGCGGTGGAAACTTTATCGGGCTGAATCCGTTACATGCTTTATATCCGGGGTGGCCTGAACATGCGAGCCCTTATAGTCCATCTTCACGTCAGTGGCTTAACACTATCTATATTGATGTAGAAGCAATTGATGAGTTTTCACAAAGTGAAGCAATAAGTCATGTTTACTCTTATGATTTTCAACAGCGACTGGATGAGCTTCGAGCGCTTGACTGGATCGATTATTCAGCAGTCATGGAATTAAAGCTTTCCATGCTCCATTTAGTTTTTAAACAATTTCAACAGCTCTCCCCAAATCATGAACGTCGTTTGACATTTAAATCTTTTTACCAGAAAGAAGGTGATGAATTAAACGCTCAGGCCACATTTGATGCTTTGCAAGTTTATTTTCGGGAACAAGATGATCAGCTATCGCACTGGTGTGACTGGCCGGTCGAATTTCAGGATTATTCGAGTAATGCGGTTCGGCAGTGGAGTGAAGAACACTCTGATGATGTTTGTTTTTATACCTGGCTGCAGTGGATTGCGGATGAACAGTTAGAACAGGTTGCCAGACAAACCAAAAAAGAAAATATGATCATTGGATTACTGCTTGATGTGGCTGTTGGTGTCAGTTCAGGGAGCCAGGAGGCATGGCGCGACCATCAAATTTATAATTTAAATGTACATGTTGGTGCCCCGCCAGATGTCTTGGGTCCTTTAGGGCAGAATTGGGGGCTTCCTCCGATGGATCCCATCGAGCTGAAAAAACGTCATTATCAACCCTTGATCGATTTATTCCGGCATAGTATGCATGCTGGTGGAGCATTACGAATTGATCATGTGATGGGGCTTCTACGACTATGGTGGGTTCCCGCAGGTAAAGAAGCTAAAGATGGTGCGTATGTTCAGTATCCATTAAATGATCTTTTGGCTATCTTGGTATTAGAAAGTCACCGGAATCAATGTTTAGTGGTCGGAGAAGATTTGGGTACGGTTCCTAAAGGAATTTCTCATATACTTCAGGATAATGGGATCCATTCATACCGTATATTTTTTTTCTCTCAAGCGCCTGACGGTGGTTATATTTCTCCTCAGTATTATCCGGAGCAGGCTCTTGCGGCATTAACAACACATGATATGGCGACATTAAAAGGGTTCTGGCATTGTGAGGATCTTAAGCTAGGCCAGCAATTGGGGTTATATCCTGATCCGATTCATTTGAAAAAATTATTTGATGGCAGGTTGTATTGTAAACAGCGAATTTTAGATAGCTTGCATGGTCATCATTCAATTCCTCAGTGGATTGGGCATGATGCTGCCTGGGTTCCCATGGATCAGACGCTCAGCTATGGTATGCAAACCCATATGGCTCGGGGGAATTCAGCTTTGTTATCATTGCAACTTGAGGACTGGCTGGATATGGAGCAACCTGTCAATATTCCCGGAACAAGCCAGGAATATCCGAACTGGCGGCGTAAATTAAACCAGACGCTTGAGCAGATGTTTAGTGATCCGCAGATTATTCTGTTGATGCAACAGCTTAGCTCTGCAAGACACTTAAGTAGTAAGCACTTATTTCATCAATAACAAAGGAATGTTTTAGTTTTAATTTGATTTAATTATCATTAATGTTGGTTAAAGCCAACTGAGGATAGGATTTAAGTGATGAATGCAGAACAAGTGACGCATCCGTTAGTTGCAACATTGGAAGAAGTTCGATTAGCGCAGCCATTTTCAGAATTAGGATGGCTTAGTAGTGATAATGAATCACTTATTCGGTGTTGGTATCCCCAGGCTAAAAATGTCAGTGTTGTCTCGGTTGATCATAAAATATGTCAGTCGATGCAATGTATTGATGACCGGGGATTGTTTGAGCTTCGCAATGTCGGTGATTTTATCGATGGTTATCAGTATCAGATCGATTATTGCGATTCACAGGTTATATGCTGGGATCCTTATGAATTTAAACATCAGGCATTTAATGGATTAGAACGGTTAGATCAGGAGCTACGGAGTTGGTATAGGGTTTTAGGTGCACAAGTCACTCAGGCGAATATTGGACCTCATGTGGTTTCAGGTGTTCGATTTGCTGTGTATGCCCCGAATGCCAGCAGCGTCAGTCTTATCGGTGATTTTAACCAGTGGGATGGACGTTGCCATCCTATGGAACGTTGTCAGGACGGACATTGGGTTTTATTTGTACCGGAACTGGCAGTCGGTCAGCGTTATAAATATGAACTTAAAGATAGTCATGGTGCCAGATTGCCGCATAAGGCGGATCCAGTGGGGTTTTTTGCTGAGCAGTATCCGTCTTTTGCATCGGTTGTTTGGGATCACCAGGTATATAAATGGCAGGATGCTCAATGGTTTGCTCGTCATGTTGATCCAATTCACCAGCCAATGAGTATTTATGAAGTTCATTTGGGGTCCTGGAAGCGACAACATAATAGTTTTGGCTGGGCCTCTTTGAATTATCGGGAGCTTGCTGGTGAACTGGTCGATTATGTCAAGGATATGGGGTATACCCATATAGAACTGATGCCGATTACTGAGCATCCGTTCGATGGTTCCTGGGGGTATCAACCTATTGGCTTGTTTTCTCCGACAAGCCGGTATGGTAATCCAGATGATTTTAAATACCTTGTGGATCGATGCCACCAGGCCGGCATTGGTGTGTTCGTTGATTGGGTTCCTGCTCATTTTCCATCAGATTCTCACGGGTTAGCAAACTTTGATGGCTCTCATCTTTATGAATATGAAGATCCACGCCGAGGCTGGCACAAAGACTGGAACAGTTACATTTATGATTTCGGGCGTGATACTGTTCGGCGTTTTTTGATTTCCAGTGCATTGATTTGGTTTGATTATTTTCATGTTGATGGGGTAAGAGTGGATGCTGTTGCTTCGATGTTGTACTGGGATTATTCTCGGGAAGAAGGGGAATGGATACCGAACGTCGATGGCGGTAATGAGAACTATGAAGCGATAAGCCTGCTCAAATGGTTCAATGAAGAGGTTTATAGAGAATTTCCAAAAGCCATGACCATTGCTGAAGAGTCTACAGCTTTTGCTGGCGTTTCAAAACCAACTTATCTGGGAGGATTAGGTTTTGGTTTTAAATGGAATATGGGGTGGATGCATGATTCACTTCAATATATGCAACAAGATCCGATCTACCGTAAATATCATCACAATGAGATGACGTTTGCGATGGTCTACAACTATGATGAAAATTTCATACTTCCACTTTCTCATGATGAAGTGGTGTATGGGAAAGGCTCTTTGTTGGGTAAAATGCCGGGAGATGAATGGCAACAGGCTGCTAATTTGCGGGCTTATACCGGTTTTATGTTTGCTCATCCTGGCAAAAAATTAAACTTCATGGGTAATGAAATTGCTCAGGTATGCGAATGGAATCATGATGGAAGTATTGAATGGGATATTTTGAAGTATCCTCGTCATCATGGTCAACAAATGTTAACAAGAGCCCTGAATCAGTTTTACCGACAACACCCGGCATTATATGAAGGTGATAATCAGCATGAGGGGTTTACCTGGATTGATTTTGGTGATTGGCAGCGTAGTATTCTGGCTTTTGAGCGACATGCCCTTTATTCGCAAGAGATGATTATTGTGGTTTGTAACTTTACACCAGTGACTTATGATGATTATCGGTTAGGGGTGCCTTTGCCCGGGTGTTACCGGGTTGTGTTTAATACCGATGATAGCTGTTATTGGGGGAGTGATTATGCACCTGGTCAGTGCATCGATGTTGAGGCCATTAGCTGGCAGGGACGGGAGCATTCGATTGCTTTGCATCTTCCACCATTAGCGACTATCTATTTGCAGCTAGTCGAGGATAGTTAGCTTTATGGATGTATCCCAGTTGCTCCATTCCAAGAAGCCGTTAGAGCGTCAGGAAAGGTTGTCGCTCTATACCGGACAGCGTTCCCCTTTGGGAGCAACATTGGATCAATACGGGTGCAATTTTTCAGTTTTTGCCGGCGTAGCTAGGCAGGTGGAACTCTGCTTGTTTGATTCTGATGAAAAGGAAATCTGCCGGTTTATATTACCCGGGAAATTTGGTTCTTTTCATTTTGGTTATGTGAAAGGGATTAAACCAGGTCAATTGTATGGATATCGGGTATATGGTGATTTTAAACCCAATTGGGGACAAATCTTCATTCCCGATAAATTATTGATAGACCCTTATGCGAAAGCTCTGAATCGGCCGCAAATCTGGAATGCAAAGTTATATGAGCAAAATGACGGAGCAATGATTGCTAAATCAGTCGTGACTGATGATCATTTTGACTGGCAGAGCGTTGAGAAACCGAAAGTCAGTGATTCACAAACTATCGTTTATGAATTACACGTCAAAGGATTTACGAAACAGCATCCAGAAGTTGATGAACCTTATCGGGGGAGATATTTGGGGCTAATTCAACCCCCGGTCCTTCATTATCTAAAATCGTTAGGTGTGACCAGTTTACAGTTGATGCCTGTTGCGGCATTTATGAGTGAATCTCGCCTGATGTCTCTGGGGCTGACGAATTATTGGGGATATAACCCTATCGCATTTTTCGCTCCAGAACCCCGTTATGCGCTAAGAGATGCTGTGACTGAGTTTAAAACAATGGTTCGTGAGCTTCATCGACATGGGTTTGAAGTGATTCTCGATGTGGTATTTAATCATACGGCTGAAGGGGGAAAAGGTGGGCCGGTGATTAGCTTCAGAGGGTTTTCTAATCGCCATTACTATTTGTTTGAACAAAATGGTTCAGGGTTAGATTATCAGTGTTATACCAATTACAGCGGGTGCGGTAATACGGTTAATGTTGCTGATCCGATTACTTTGCGTCTGGTGGTTGATTGCCTGAGATATTGGGCTGAGGATATGCAAGTCGATGGATTTCGGTTTGATCTAGCGGTTACAGTAGGGCGTGAATGGCATGGTTTTAGTGCCTTTAATACATTTTTTAAATTACTCCAGCAAGACCCTATACTTAATCAGGTCAAACTGATTGCAGAACCCTGGGATATCGGGCCTGATGGGTATCAGGTTGGTGGTTTCCCCTATGATTGGCGTGAATGTAATGATCATTTTCGGGATAATATTCGGGCTTTTTGGCGCGGCGATGGTGGTCAGTTAGGTGAGTTTGCAACTCGAATGTTAGGCTCCAGGGATCTGTTTCCGGCTGATTTTCGGAGTATTCATTCCAGTATGAATTTTATCTGTTACCACGATGGATTTACCTTAGATGACATGGTGAGTTATAAGCAGCGCCATAATGAAAAAAATAAAGAGAATAACCGTGATGGTCATGGCCATAATTTATCAGATAATTATGGCTGTGAAGGACCGACTAATGATCTGAAAATTTTGTCGATTCGGAATCAACAAAAACGTAATTTAATTGCTTCTTTGTTTCTTGCTCAGGGGACCCCTCATTTTTTGGCAGGTGATGAGTTTGGACGAACTCAACAAGGCAATAATAATGCTTATTGTCAGGATAATTCGATTAGTTGGGTGGATTGGGAACTTGCAAGCGTGAATGAGTCTCTTATTCGGTTTACTCAGTCGATGATTGCTTTTCGTCAACGTTTTCAATTAATTAGTCATCTGTATTTGGCAAATGACCATTTTTCAGGATTAAGGACTCATTCAAACGAGCATGGTATTCGTTGGCTTAAGCCAAATAATCAGCCGATGGAATCAAGCGATTGGGAACAAGGGTATAATAGAGCCATTATGGTGGAGTATTATTGCCATAGTGGGTGTCAGGAACATATTTTATTGCTCGTTAATGCAAGTGATCAACATCTGCGTTTCCATTTACCTGATCCGGGGATCGGTTGGGGTTGGTTTCGTTGTATCGATACCCGTTTTGATGAAGTCGCTGATGGTGAACGGATGTTATCAGGTCTGAACAGTATTCTGGTTCCCTGTTCATTGCAGCTTTTAGAAAAAAGACAATTATGGTAGGTATAACGGTATAAGAAAGTTTTTTCGGATAAGTGATTCAACTCGATTTCAACATTCATTTCCACATCAGAAAACAATCCTGACAGCTCCTGAATTAATTGCGATTTATTGCGACTTTTTATTCCGAGTTGGGATTAAGTTAAATAATGGTTTAGCCTGTGGTTAATAAATTGTTTTTTCGGCAAAATACTGATTATCCAATCTGTTAAAAGTGGTATATGTTATGGGTGAAAAACGCTCTGAAAATCATTGGAAAGAATCATTGGATCCACAAACTTATCGTGTTTGTCGCTTAGGAGAAACGGAAGCACCATTTACCGGGGCCCTCTTAAATAATCGCAAAACAGGTTTTTATCATTGTGCCTGTTGTCATAAGCCGCTGTTTTACTCTGATGCTAAGTTTGATTCAGGGTGTGGCTGGCTCAGTTTTGACCGTCCGGTCGATAAAAATGCCATTTTGTATATTGATGATTTTAGCCATGGTATGCATCGTATCGAAGTGCGTTGTGCCCATTGTGATGCCCATTTTGGACATGTCTTTGAAGATGGTCCGACAGAGACGGGGGACCGCTATTGTATTAATTCTGTTGCCATGTCCTTTAAGGAAGAGTGACAAAAGCTGTATAGTTCGGGATGATTGAATCATTGTTTCAATGAATAACCAACAGTGATGAAAATGTTATTCACGCTTAAAGGATATGAGACTTAATTATTTTTGATCCGGTTGATACTGCCCTTTATGGATCAATTTAGCAATGTGATCCGCTTTATTTTTAAACTGTTCAATCTGCTCATCGCTAAACTGGCGATAAAGATTAAATTGTTCTTTATTGGTTTTAACTCCAGTTACTTTTTCTGCAACTAGAGACCAGGTATAAGCCTGGTCAATGCGATTTAATCGCATGTATTGAGTCGCAATGCCTTCAAGTATCCCAACAGGTAGAGGGCGTTTCTTTTTATAATTTGCCAGGGTTTGTTTCATTAAATGCAGACTTTTTTGAGGATCATTCTGGTGATATAGCGTTGCCAGAGCCCATAGTAATATAGGGTCTTGCATCTGGGGTGTATTTTGCTTGGCAATAAATTGTTGCTTGGCTTTTAGATCACCCATTTGACTCCAGCGATAATAGAGTGAGAACAGGTCGGTTCGATATTTAACCTGAGCTTCCAGACCTTTAATTTGTTTGATAGTTGACAGAAGGACTTCTGTGCGGCCAGTTTTGCGTTGTTTATTTTTAGTGGGTTCTATTTGGGCGATAATAGCAATACATCGTTGATACTTGTTCAGTGCGCTAAGAAGTAAATAGCGATTTTTATTAGATGCACTTTTTTGATAATGCCAGCGTGACTGTATGAGACGTTCCCGGGAGTTATTACACCAGCCCCCTGGATTCAGGTTTTCACATATTTGTGGGGATGTGCGACATATGCTTCGAACAGAAGGCGTACCGGTATGATCACAGCCAGCTAAGGCCAGGGTAAACAGGACCAATATCGATAGGCGAATCACAGACACTTTCAATCCTTGAGCATTGAGTAAAACTATCGTTCATCATATGCATGATAGATGCGCATAGACATTATGGTAAAATCCGCAATGATGTGGTCGATTTGGCTTGCTGACACGTAAGTCAATCTTGAATCAATGCGAAAAATATCTTCATCATCATTTTGCTACAGGTTACGATGACGGAGAATCGATGAAATATCATGCATTTTACAATGATTCAATTTTAAGTCTATAACATCTAAAGAGATTATCTTGATCGTGGACATATTAACGTTTATTGACTAAATATCATGTGGCATTTGTTTGCAATTAGACGCCATAAAATTTAAAAGGAAAAAGTCTGCTTATTATATCCACGGTGATTATTTTCTGATGTTGGATGATTGAATTGTTTGTAAATGAGCTGATATATTGTTGTGAATATTTCATTGTAAGAATGAAATATTTTTTGGAGCAAACTAAATTACAATGAGTTCTTTTATCGCATACCCAGATATCGTGTGCTTTTCATCTGACGGGAGATTATTATGAAGGGCTCTGAACATAGCCTTGAAGATCTGTTGGCGATGATAACGCCAGAAGTTTATCAGAGGTTGATGAGCGCCGTAGAAACGGGTCGTTGGCCTGATGGTCGTGTAGTGACCGGTGATGCTCGTCAGCAAGCGCTTCAGATGACGTTATTGTATCAATCTCGCTACAACAATTCAGCACAACATATGACAGTTAACCGTCGGGGAGAAATTGAGATGAAATCAAAGTCAGAATTGAAAACTCAATTTCAGTCCGAAACAGTGGAGATTGCCCGCTTAAAACCAGAAGATGATAACTAATTCTGCGTGGCATTAATAAGATAAGAATGAGTGATAATTTATGTTTCTAGATGATTATTTTCAGCATGGTTCTGAAGGAGTTGTAATCACTCCTGAGCAGGCAAGTTTGTTTGCAAAGTGTATATGCCGAGATTTTAATCCTATTCATGATCCTCAGGCAAAACGCTTTTGTGTTCCTGGTGATTTGTTATGTGCTCTGGTGTTGAAATATTATGGTCTGAGCCAGAATATGGTGTTTAAATTTACCGGAATGGTGAATGGACAAACTATTTTACAGTTTCCTGAACAGGCCCGTGATGGACAATTAATCATCACCGATCAACATCAAAAAAGTGTTTTGGAAGTGAGCTTCAACGGCGATATTTCTCATGATGAACGACTGATTGAAGCATTGGTACGTTACTATGGGGCTTTTTCGGGCCAAAACTTTCCAACACTAATGATGCCTTTAATGGCTAAACATCAGGTGATGTTTAATCCAAGTCGCCCACTGGTCATGTATGATCAGATGCATCTTGAATTCGGTAAGCTTGATATTTCAGATCTCGATGCGGAGTTATTAGAAACCTCATTGGATGTTCAGGGCAAACGGGCAGAAGAGCTGTTGAAGTTTGAGTTTACAGAGGATGGTCAGGTCATCGGTCGTGGTGTTAAAAAGCTGATCGTTGGCGGGCTTAAACCCTACGATATGACAGCGATTAATGCATTTGCTGATGAATACGAAAATCGCCGACAACTACAACAGTCTCAATATGCATAACGGCTGTTGATTTAGGTAAGACAGGCCCTGCTTGTGTCGTGTAGACAGCTATTAGGCCTGTTTTCTATTAAGCATGAGGCGTTAACTCTCCACGAATATTTTCCTGTGTTTTCTGACGAATAATCTCTGGAGACAGATTCTGACTTAACAAGTAATGAAGCTTCGTCAGCGTGGCTTCAATTGTCATGTCTCCTCCGCTGATGACGCCAGAGCGTGCCAGTGCGTTCCCTGTTGCATATCCTTGCATATTAACCGTGCCACTTAGGCATTGGGTCAGATTAACAATAATGATTCCCCGTTGGCTGGCTTCTTTGAGAAGTTCTAGCATATCAGCCGTTTGTGGCGCATTTCCGACTCCGTAACTCAATAGAATTAAGGCTTTCACCGGTTGTCTTAGAATATTGGCGATCACATTGGATGAGATCCCTGGGTAAAGCGTTACAACGCCAACGGGTTGGGGAGTGATAGATGTTACTTTTAGTTGATTATTTTCAATTGGTTTGACTTTCCCCTGGAGCAATTCAATTTGAATACCTGCTTTTAACAGAGGTTGAAAATTGGGTGACATAAACGCATCGAAGCCATCTGCATGAGCTTTCGTGGAGCGGTTACCACGATAAAGTGTGTTATTAAAAAACAGACAGACTTCATGAATCGGATAATTCGCAGCCAGATATAGTGCATTGAGCAGATTTGTTTGCCCGTCTGAGCGAAGTTCGCATAGTGGAATTTGTGAGCCGGTGATGATAACGGGTTTGGCTAAGTTTTCCAGCATAAATGATAATGCTGAAGCCGTATAGGCCATGGTATCTGTTCCGTGCAAAACAACAAAACCATCATATTTATGATAATTTTCTTTTATATCATTTGCGATCTTTTGCCAGTCTTGTGGTGTCATATCGGAAGAGTCAATCAATGGTGCATATTCGCTGACGGTAAAACGGGGCATTTCTGAGCGATGGAATTCAGGAGAACAGGCTAAAATTTGCCCCATAAAACCTGCAACAGGGATATATCCGTGCTGGCTGCGTTGCATTCCGATGGTGCCACCTGTGTAGGCAATATAAATAGATTTGTTAGGCATGATTATCAGTTCACTGATGTAATTTAATGACTCGCATTATAAATGGACAATATAGAAAATCACCCTCCTTCCTTCGATGGAGGGTGATTTACAGATTAAATACGGGCGTGGCAAAGCTTACAGTAAGCGAAAAGATGCTGAGGGTCCTGCGTCAGCATATGAGGTTGAAGTTGTCCTGATAGTGTTCTTATCTGACTCAACCAGGGAATTTCTGTTGAGAGCCAATGCCCTATTTGTGAATTGAACAATGACCTGAAACTAATACTTGATGATGAATCATCGTTATTCAGTCGTATTAGGTCATAATGATGGAGTTTGACTAATTTGGCTGCATAGTGAATGGCATCTTTCATATTGCCCAGTTGATCGACTAACCCGTTGGCTTTTGCTTCACGCCCTGTCCAGATCCTTCCTTGTGCGAGTTTATCGACCTGTGCATAACTTGCATAGTGACGGCCTTTCTGGACTAAAGAGACAAAGCGATGGTAGCCATTTTCGACATTCAATTGCAGAATCTGCGCGACATCCTTAGGTAATGGCGATAGAGGTGAAATAGTTGCATAGTCGGTTGTTGTAACCCCATCACTATGAACGCCAAGTTTATTCAAACCATTCTCAGCCGTTGCAAACATGCCGAAAATACCAATTGAACCGGTGATGGTCGTTGGCGCAGCAAAAATTCGGTTTGATGTTGATGATATCCAGTAACCACCTGAAGCGGCTGTTGCCCCCATTGAAATGATTACCGGTTTCCCGACTTTTTGTATCGCGGCAAGTTTTGTGCGGATTAATTCCGCTGCAAATGCACTTCCTCCGGGGCTGTCAACACGTAATACCAGTGCTTTGATCTGTTTGTTATGCTGAACTTTATCCAGCGTTTTAATCAAACTATCGGCCGCAATGACATTATTGTCGTTTCTTGTCGTTCCATTGACGATTGGCCCTCTGGCGATAACAACCGCAATTTGTGGTGAGTTCGTATCGCTGTTCTGATAAAGAGATGGACGAAGATCCTGATACGATTTAAGCGAAATATGGCGGTAGTTTCCAGATTTTTCCTTGCCAAATAAATGAATCAGGTAATGATGAACCTGATCTCGAGTGAACAAATGATCCACTAGTTTATTTTTAAGCGCATATTGCGCTTCATTACCATCGACCTGTCTTAGTTTAGCAATAAGGTTAGGACCTGATGGGGCAATCTCTGCCGGAGTCAGCCGTCGGTTGTGGGCTACATCGCTTGTGTAATCTTGCCAGAGCTGATTGACCCAACGGGTCAGATCTTGACGGGCGGGTTTGGACATTCCATTACGAATATAAGGTTCAACAAATGATTTATAAATGCCAACCCGGAAAACGTGGGTTTGAATACCTAATTTGTGAAGAGCATCTTTATAGAACAGCTGATTGGCACTAAACCCTTTGATGTCAACAGAACCGGCTGGGTTTAATAAAATCTGATTGGCAAAACTGGCTAAATAATACTGGCCTTGATCGTAGCTGTCAGCAACGGCAATGACTGGTTTTCCTGATTTTTTAAAGTCGGTAATGGCTTGAGCAATTGTTTGTAATTTGGCAAGACCCGAGCGTTGCAGTTTACCCAGATTTAGAACTAATCCGGTAATATGATTATCTGTTTTGGCTTGATGAATGGTATGGACCAATTCATGAATATCGATTTTATTAGGAAATTTTTCTCCGATAGTACGTTGAACAAGGTGAGTAATATAGTTGGGAGATTGGCTTTCTTCGACCAGTCGACCATCCAGATTCAGTTGTAAGGCCGATGGTGTTTTTAACGGTGAAGGTACTTTTTCTTCTCCCCGATGTACCACTACGATAATAGCAATGATTAGGCCAAGAAAAATGATATTAAGAATAAACTGACGGATGAATGTTATGCTCCGCCAGATCCCTTTTACTATACGACCAATTAATTTAAGAATAAATTTCATAATATTCGCATATGTCTGATAAATAGGTTGTTTTTGATTGATATGATGGTATGCAATCAACCATGGTTATACGTCTAAACTACATTCTAGTAATGTTTCGGATGTATTTAGGGTCAATACTTTAATTTGATGTGGCGATAACAGTGCATAGCTTGCTGGCCATTCACCTCGGGGAATAGCAACAGAACCTGGATTTAACCGGTAAATTTGATCATCACCACATTCAGCAACCGGTAAATGGGTATGGCCGCTGACAAACAGATCGCCTGGTTGTAATGGTGGCAGATTATCAGGACGATAAAGATGACCGTGAGTTAAAAAGATGCGGCGTTGCTTGGTGAGCAACTGTTGATAATCACTGAGCATTGGGAAATGGCACAAGGCTTGGTCGACCTCACTGTCACAATTTCCTCGTATTGCCAAAATCTGGTGATGAATTGAGTTCAATAATTTTGCGACTTCTTGCGGGTTGTAGTGCTCAGGTAATGGATTACGGGGACCATGATTGAGGATGTCTCCCAGACATATTAAATAAGAGGCTTGTGTCTGATGAAAAGCCCTGACCATTTTTTCAGCTGCCTGAATGTCTCCATGGATATCAGACCCAATAAATAACAGCATATTTCAACTCCGACAGAATCTTAATGAGATAGATGATACCTGTTCATCAACAAAGGGAGAAGACTCAATGCATGGTTGGTTTTGGCGTAAGGTTGAAAAATAGTGTGATTCTGCGTTTGATACATGATGATTTCATTTAAATCGGCATCAGAGATGATACGGTAGTCTCAGCGCTGGCTGGTTAAACCTGAGAGTCATTGGCTTCGTTAACGAGACCTTTTCTACCAGACATAGTAGTAAACATGAGTAGTGATGAGGTTAATGAAATAAAAATTATAAGTTCCTATGTTTTGGACTATCCATAACATTGAATCAGAGCGCCAGTTATTAAGGATGCAGGCATCAGACCGGTACCTTGTATTGTCGATAATACTCCAGAAATACGCCCTCTATGGCTAGATGGTGAATTATTAGCTATATAGACTCCCTGTTTTGTTACAAGTATGATTTCTGCAATCGTAAGGAATAACCATGCCAGATATTGATATGGGATAGACTTACTTATCATCATGATCCCAAAAGAACTAGCCAGAAATAATTTGGCAAAAGAGATATTATTAATGGCACTGTGGTTTTTTAAACATAATATGACTGGGGTTAATATGATGACTAAGAGACTAGAATAAGTCATCAGTTGACCATTATTTGATCCATACAAAACCATAGTAAAGTACAGAATATAGTAAAAGTTAATAAGTGAAATTGTTTTAGTAGAATTGATATAATATTCCCTTAAAATTTTTGTTCATTTATATTTGTATTTGATTTTGTGTCGGCAGATTATTGTACATAAAATAGTATAATGAATATACCTATTAGACTGGCTATTCCATTTCCAATATATATCCATTTTGTAAAATTCCAAAAGAGATATCCTGCTACTAAGGGACCTATACTGGCACCTAGATTATAAGCCATGTAATTTAATGAAAACACTTCATCTCTATTATCTCTATTAGATATTTCAATGAGTAGGGCATTTGATGTTGGTGCGGCTAAAATATAGAAAAGATAACTGATAAAAAGTAGTGCTAATTGAATATTCCTTATTAATAGAAAACTTCATAATACAAGAATAAAATCACCAGTGAACTAACCAGAGACCATGGTATTGAATCAGATGATTTGCCTCCTATTATTTTCCCTACCTGTTGAATCGCCAGTGATCCCATAATAAATAGACCAGAAATTGTAGGAGAATAATTAATCTTTAATGTTAACATTAATATTAAAAATGAAACAATAAAGCTACTAATCCCTAGAATCAAATGAGCCGCTGCAATTGCATATACATCTGAGGATAGACCTCCATACATTTTAAATTGCATGTATGTATTTTTTATATTTAACATCATGCGATGTTAAATTTATAATTATAAAAGGAATTTGTTTTACGGTAAATAATGGGTCAATATATAATATTTTCTTATGATCTAAATAGAATATGTTGGTTACATCATTTAAATTTCCCTGGTTATATTAAATATTCTGATAAGGTAAGTTTTCATTATATGATGGCTTATTAATATGAATTGTCATGATCAAAATATTACCATTATATTTTAATAAAGATAAAGAATTATTTGCATTTTCAGCCTATATAGATGTTCACATACTTATAATTATGATGAATTTATCAATTTTGGTTGGTGTTGTCATTGTCTGTTGAGATAGACATGACAGCCGACATAGGTTACTACCTGGCAGGTCATCCTTGGTAAAAATATGGTTTTTTTTATATCTTTAATTGAGCACAATTAAGTTTTGATCCATTTATTGATTATGGGAACGATGATGCAAGCGATAGAACTACTTTTGAATCGGCATTCATGTGCAAAATTATCAGCTCCGGCTCCGCAGGGGGACTCGCTGAAGCACATTTATGAAGCAGGATTAAAAACTCCGGACCATGGTGGCTTAAAACCCTGGCGTTTTATTGAAGTATCTGGTTCTGGATTAGACCAACTCTCTGATATTTTTATCCGGGCAGCAGAGCTTAATAAAGAAGATGTTGAAAAAGCTAAGACGATTCCATATCGGGCTCCTTTGATTATTATTGCAATTGCAAGTGTGAAAGCTCATCCCCGGATTCCTGAGATTGAGCAACTTTTATCTGCTGGTTGTGCTGTCCATGCTATGCAAATGGCCGCTCAGGCACAGGGTTTTAATGGGATCTGGCGAACCGGGCCGGCGAGTTATGATGACTATGTTAAATCTGAGCTTGGTTTGAGTGAAGGAGAACAAATTGTTGGATATTTGTATCTGGGGACACCCGACGGGGATGTGATCGTTAAAAAACCCTATATTGTTGAAGATTTCGTATCAGTATTGGGTTAACTGGTACCGCTGTTTATTTGTTCTGATGGAACGTATATTGTGCATGCCGCGTAAAATACGTTTCCATCCGGATGATATCTGAGTATTTATATCAATTGTCAACATATCCTGAGGGTTTTTAACCCCAATTTGGAGTAAGAAAGTCTTTTCGACAAGGATTTTAGGTCGACTTCGGCGTTAAATCCGCTTGTCGGAGAAGAGCTACGTCTGCCCAGTTTTGCCTTGAACTCGATTTTAAGTTCCATATCAGAAAATAACATGGACATACGATACATTTATCGCTAATTCATTATGATTCCTTATCCTGATTTGAGGGCTATCAATTGATTTATCTGGATTAAAGATGCTTGAATATTGGCACGGATGATGATGTTTAGTTGTCTAAGTTAGTCGCAATAAAATACAAGGACCAGTTGGATGAACCATAGAGCCGTGTTTTCTGTTCATTTATTCGGTGTTAGGTTCTTTGAGGTGATTATAAGGCCTTGCTTAATAAGCTGTAAAAACCACCAATAAAGATAAAATAATGCCTAATAACATAGGCGTTATTTTATTCGTCATTATATATAGCTATTATCAAGTATTAGTATTATTCAAATGTATCTAATGCAATGAGAGTGTTTCTCGATGGAGTAAGTATCAATGAGTAAGATCCTTAAATGGGGTGGGGGAATACTGGGAGTATTCATCGTTGCGGTGATTATTGCCTTAATGGTGATTAATCCAAATCAATTTAAACCACAAATCGAACAATATGTGAGTCAACAAGCAGGGCGTGAACTTCAAATTAATGGTCCTATCAGTTGGCAGCTCTTTCCCAATGTCGGAATTGAGCTTCGTAACGTGGTCTTAATGAACCCTGAAGGATATCCGAATGAACCAACGGCTAGTATTGGGGAAGTTGGTCTGTCAGCTCAGTTATGGCCTCTTTTAAGTGGAAAATTTAGAGTTGGTATTGTTTCTGTTAAAGACGCTGCTTTAAACATTATTCAAAAAACGGGAGGGGCGACGAATCTAGATGGCCTGATTCGGACTTCAGATACCAATACTCATTCATCGGCTCCGGTTGTCTCTGAGCAAGAGAACCGTGTTAGTGTAAAATCTTCAGAAACACTGTCACTGTCATTAAAAGGTGTCAATTTAAGTCAGATTGCGGTGTCTATATATAATCAGGTGACTCATTCATCTCAACTGTTTACTTTAGATTCACTGATATTAGGGGAGTTTGCTCCCGGTATAAACACACCGATTAGTCTGGCTGGACACATCAAAGTTAATGGGGCTTCTATCCAATTTAAAGGGAGTAGCCAGATTAATGTTGATAGCACATTGAATCATTTGCAATTAACGGATACTGATTTTCAGGTGAATGGCCAGGGTAAACTGATCCCTCAGGGGAAAACTCATATTCAGTTACAAAGTCAAAAGATAGCGTTATTTCTTAATCGTCATGATCTGTCAGCGCCTTTTAAATTTAATGTTAATAAAATTAAAAGCCATGGTTCTGTTTCTGTAAATTGGTCTGGTAAACCTCAATTGAATGTTCAATTGGCGGTTGCTCAACTGGATCTTAACCCCTATTTGCCAAAACAATCTAAATCGGTAAAACCGGCAGATAAGACTCGCTTATCTAAATCTGCGCCTTCCCAGAAAGCACCATTATCTGATCAAGAGCCCGATTTAAAAATGCTTCAGACATTTGATGCGAATGTCAAATTATCAGTCAGACAGGTTATCTATCAAAAATCGACGATCGGTCCGGTGAATCTGGTCGCATCATTAAAAGATGGTGTAGTTAAGATGAATCCATTGAATATTGATATGTATAAAGGGCGTGTGAAAGCGACAGCAGTATTAAATAGCAATAAAGCCCATCCATTTTATCAGGGAAACGTCATTGTGCAGGATGTTCAGATCAGACCTCTGCTGAAAGATTTTGCCCAATTTGATCGGCTTGTCGGTGTATCTCATGCGAATATTGATTTTAGTGGTCAAGGGTTATCTGAGAGTCGTTTGATTCAGTTGAGCCGGGCGGATGGAACATTAAGGCTTAACAATGGTGCATACTATGGCGTTGATTTACCAGAGCTGATTCGCAATGGATTGAATCGGGTCAAAGGCAAGTCATCCAGTGAAAAAATACGAAAAACGGATTTTACATCGCTGGATGTGACCGTTAGTAAGCGTAGTTTAACCGTTACCAATAAAAAACTGCGAATGATCTCGCCATTATTGCAGCTTAATGGCCAGGGGCAGTATCTGATGGCAAATCATCAGGTGAATTATCATTTAGGTGTAACACTTGCAAATTCATTTATTGATAAAAACAGCAAGCATATGAAGTCGCTTAAAGGTGTGTCTATTCCATTAGCAGTTAGCGGTTATGCGCCAGATAATCTGAAGTATCAGGTTAAATTGGATCAAGTACTTAAAGCTCAGGCCAAAAAAATCGTTAAGAAAAAACTTGAAAAAGAGCGTCATAAATTAGAGGAGAAATTACGTGATGCGTTAAAAGATAAGTTTAAATTTTAAATGAATACGAATAAAGTTGTATATTTTTTACTTGTTTATTTAATTCAATCTGTATAAATTTAAATAGTTTTAACAAATTTATTGTTAAAACTGTTTAAACCTTTTTAACCTAAAAATAGTTAGTTGGACTAGAGGATAGATTAATGAATAACAAGCATAGACTAAGTCATATAACGATTAGTCTTCACTGGCTTATCGCATTGACGATTATTGGATTATGGATTGTCGGCTATTATATGATGCATTGGTCTGTTTATCCGTTATATGATATTCATAAATCGATTGGTGTTATTGTATTTTTATTCATTGTTGTTCGCGTCATTTGGCGGCTCTTTGAAGGGTGGCCTGTTCCAGTTACTCAATATCAGAAGATGGAGCATCTTTTAGCTCAAATTGTTCATTGGGTTTTGTTGATTTCAACCATCACTATGCCTGTTTTTGGTATGTTGTGGTCTGGTGCCAGCGGATATGGTTTTGGAATTTTTCATTTTCAGATTATTCATGCCAACATTAACTCTGGTCATCCACACCAGGTTATTCCTTATTCAGTTTTTTGGGCAAAAGTTGGTGAAATAGGTCATGTGTATAACGCATATATTTTGTTAGGTGCGTTAGCGTTACATATTATTGGAGCACTAAAACATCACCTGGTGGATAAGGATGGATTATTGCTAAGAATGTTAGGTTATAAAGTAAATAAAGGTTAATAAACTTTAACTGCGTGTAAGGGGGTGATGTTGGTTTGAATGATTGATTCAGACTGGCTCAGGTTCCTTTACGCAGTTTTAAGGTAAATTGATTGAATCAAATCAAAGGAAGTATTGTTCAGAAAAACATACTGATGTTTACGGATTGAGTTGCTATTTTTAACCACATTTCTCTTTTATTCTGCCAATATTTAATGGTCAAGAAGTCTATTTAAATTTAAATGCTGTACCATTTTGAAAAAAACAAAAAGGCTTTCTCTTTTTGGTCTACAGTTTATTGTATGAAGCATTGTTGTTCGAATAAGGATGTTTTGAGTCGAGATGTAAGGATCACATAAAGGGTGAGCGATGTTACTGGAGCAATTAAATTATTGGATTGATAAAACGATAGAACGTCATGTAGCGCTGAGTCAGTCATGTGATTGTTTTAAGAGTGAGTTTTTAGGATATTTTAATGCTGATTTTCTACGCAAGTGCTGCTTTGTCGTAACCGATACGCTCCCTTTTCCAAGGCTTGAAAGGCTTTATCCTTCTGAGGGATATTCATTCATTTCAAATAAGCGATTTCCGGCTGTTGCATATAAAGATATGTATTTTATTCATTCTGAATATCAGCATGACCTATCGGTTCATTTACACGAACTTATTCACATATGTCAGTGGCAACTGATGGGTATTTGGTTTTTACAACAATGTCTTGATGAATGGCAAGATGATAACGGATTAGCTCCATCATTGGAGCAACAGGCAATTGACATCAGTCGTCGTTATGTCAAAGGTAAACGACCCGTTGACGTGAAGTCACTTATTTATAGCTATATTTAGCGTGTATTATTGAGACAGGGGCTACGCAATGGCAGCCCCTTGGGATCATATGAATTAATATTCAGCTAGGCGAGGTGCTCGGGGGAATGGAATCACGTCACGAATATTCTGCATCCCCGTGACATAGGTGACCAGACGGTCAAATCCCAACCCGAATCCTGAATGCGGAACAGTTCCATAGCGGCGAAGGTCCCGGTACCACCAGTAATCTTCTTTGCTTAAATTCATCTCAGCTAATCGCTTATCGAGCACATCTAAACGTTCTTCACGTTGGCTACCACCAATGATTTCACCGATTCCCGGTGCCAGGACATCCATTGCTGCAACGGTTTTCCCATCGTCATTCAGGCGCATATAGAATGCTTTGATATCTTTCGGATAGTTTTTGACAACGACTGGTGATTGAAAGTGTTCTTCTGCTAAGAAACGTTCATGTTCAGATGAAAGATCAATGCCCCATTCGACTGGGAATTCGAAGTTTTTGCCTGATTTAATCAGAATGTCGATGGCATCGGTATAATCAACTTGTGCAAAATCTTTTTTAACAAAATTTTCCAGTCGGGTGATGGCCGTTTTTTCGATACGTTGAGCGAAAAACTCCATATCATCGCGGCGTTCAGTTAATATGGCATTAAATGCGTATTTCAGCATTTTTTCAGCAAGACTTGCTGCATCGTCCAGTTCTGCAAAAGCAATCTCAGGTTCGACCATCCAAAATTCAGCCAAATGTCGGCTTGTATTGGAGTTTTCGGCTCTGAATGTTGGGCTGAATGTATAGACTTTGCTCAGCGCACAGGCATAGGTTTCAACGTTTAATTGACCTGAAACCGTCAGAAAAGATTCTTTACCGAAGAAATCTTCAGAAAAATCGACATCTCCCTGTTCAGTACGTGGCAGATTAGATAAATCAAGTGTGCTGACCCGGAACATTTCGCCCGCACCTTCACAATCACTGGTTGTGATGATTGGTGTAGAAACCCAGTAGAATCCTTGTTCATGAAAGAAGCGGTGAATAGCTTGCGATAAACAGTTCCGTACTCGGGTAATCGCACCGATAATATTGGTTCTGGCGCGCAGATGAGCATATTCACGCAGATATTCAATACTGTGACGTTTGGCTGCCATCGGGTAGCTGTCAGGATTCTCAACAAATCCTAATACTTCAACTTTATCAGCCTGAATTTCATAAGATTGGCCTTTACCCTGTGATTCGGTCAATGTTCCTGAAATTGACACTGAGCAGCCAGCAGTCAGGCGCAGAATTTCATTTTTATAATTATTTAGTGAATTAGGTACAACGGCTTGAATTGGATTGAAGCAAGAACCGTCGTGAACGGCTAAAAATGAAATACCAGCTTTGGAGTCGCGACGGGTGCGAATCCAACCTTTAACTGTGACCTGTTTCCCGCTCAGATGTGAGCCAGTTAACAGATCGGCTACTGAAGTGTGCGCCATAGCAAAAAAATACTCCGTTTTTGATATAAAATTAGCAAGAATGGCTATGTTACTCGCCGCAATCAAAGACTCAAGTAAAAAATAGGGTTGACTGGTGCGTAGGTCTCTTTGATGGTTGAATTTATTAAGACAAGCAGTCGATTAATTTTTTGTTCAGTAAATCAGCGTCGGTCATGATGATATCAATTGGTCATATGGCAGGTATTTTGCTTATTTTGATATACAATAGTATTTCTCAGTAAAGTTAAGTTTAGCAGTATTTTCAGTGAGCCTGCAGGGTTGTGTTGAATGTTCATCGATTCGGCGATTTATCCGGATGTGTAATATGGCACAGGTCTGCCTGCCCTAATAGGTAGCAATTGCTATAAAAATAACGACCAAAGATAAACAGCCCTCAGTGCTGGAGATGACCATGGATGCTTTTGGCCAGAAGAAACATATCAGGAAGCGGGATCGGTTACAACGTTGGCTATCGGGATTAACAATTCTTTGCTGGATTGTTTTTTTGGTTGCCCTGATCGTTTTTCATTATGCTCGTCCGCAAATTGACTATGGTTTTCTCAAATATAAAGATGTGGTTGTTCGTGAGCATTGGGACGCAAAATATCTACCATGGTATTTAACATTATTATGGGGGTGCATGGTCATAACATTAATTGATTTAATAGCTCGTCTTGTACGTCGTTATCGCCACAAACATCATCATTATTATAATCTGATTGTCTTGCTATTAATCGTCATTGCGTGTTTGGAAAGTTATTATGTCGGTTTATTTCGCTGAGCAATCTTGGTGGGATATTCTTGACTGGGTGATTTATTATGGTTTCAGTGTTAAATCTGTTTTCCGGTTGCTACAGTGACCCAGTCTTATCCTAAACCAGCTTTAAGTTTTCATCTAAAATAGCTCTGCCATAACCGCCAGTCGTAATTTTAGTGTGATTCCCTTTTGATTTTTATACCAATCGAGTTGTTTTTCATGTTGATTTATTCTTCGTGATCGTCAGATAAATATAAACTCCCCGGGTGGCTAAGGCTAAAAAGATAATCAGTGATGGCCATATGGCCCACCAGAACTGATGACCTGTAATGATGTTGATGATAAACAGGGCAATGATAAGTATTAGTCGGGAGAGCACTTTATACTTAAAATCAGTCAGTAATTGAGCTGATGACTTGTCTTGTACTTGTTCGCTTTTAAGTCCAGGTTGTGGTGGCAGCGAATGTTGCAGTACTTCTCGTTTCACTTCAAAGACAGCAGCCAGAGCATTTAATGATTCGAGACTTGGTGTTTGTCCGTTTTCTAAACGGGCAATCGTTCGAACACTTAAATCACTTAATTCGGCGAGTTGTTGTTGCGTCCATCCTCTGTGGAGCCGCCACTGCTTTAACTGCATTGATTGATTCCTGATTTCAGTCATGGTTAAACGATAGGCATTGTAACGTTCAATCAGCTCATTTGAGTAGTCTAATTTTTTAAATTGAACAGATTAACCTCTCTATGTTGTTAATTTTGCAAGGTATCAGTAGTATCAATAGTTATCTAACCATGGTTGTTTAGATAATTAGGGGCTATTCATCTTTGGCAAACCTTTCGGGTTTGTAAAATTTACCTTAATTGGAAATTGTTGAGACAGAAATTTAAGGACAGGTGTACCGATGGAAAATATTCTAGTCACTGGCGCTTCATCAGGGTTTGGTAAAAGTATTTGTCAAAAATTGGTTCAACAGGGATACCCGGTGACGGGGTTTGCTCGTCGGGCTGATAAGCTGGAGGAACTGAAAGCGCAGCTGGGCGAATTATTTACACCGATTGTTTGCGATGTCAGTGATTTTGCCAGCATTGATTCAGCATTTGAGCAGCTTGGTGAATCTAAAATCGATGTGCTGGTCAATAATGCCGGATTAGCGCTTGGATTAGAGCCGATGCATGAACTGGCTGTTAAAGACTGGACAACAATGATTAACACCAATGTTTCCGGTTTGGTTTATTTTACTCAGAAAGCATTGCCGGTGATGGTGAATCAAAATAGTGGCCTGATTATCAATATGGGGTCAATTGCAGGTACATATCCTTATCCAGGGGGAAATATCTATGGTGCAACGAAAGCCTTTGTCAAACAGTTTAGTCTGAATCTTCGTACTGATTTGCTAGGGACGAAAGTTCGGGTGACAAATATTGAGCCTGGGCTTTGTGGCGATACTGAATTCTCGAATATTCGTTTCAAAGGGGATGATAAAAAAGTGGAGCAGGTTTATGCCAATGTTCAGTACATTACCCCTGAAGATATTGCTAATACGGTTTCATGGTTGGTTGAGCAACCCGAACACCTGAACTTTAATCGGATTGAAATCATGCCGGTAGCTCAGGCCTGTGGTGCTTTGTCTGTTCATCGGGACGTTTGATTCTGTTTTAGGGTGCACTTTGGGATATAAGCCTTATGTTACATATTCAAAGGTGATTGGTGGTGATCTCACTGCACTTATTGATTTGGGGGAATCCGTCAATGAAGAACATGTTATTCCGATGCTGGATGGAACAAGCCAGTTAGCGATGAGAAAAGCCCGTAGAGATGATATTTCGAAAATTGTAGATACACGCGATTATTCTGCGATACAAGCAATAAAAGGCAATGTCAAATCGATCTATCACTGGTAGGGTTCTGATCGAAGTGATGCATAAGCTCAGTGGGGCAAACCGTATTCAGTTAAAGGCGTCAGTGAATGCCATTGGTTTTTATCAAAAAAGTTGGATTTATCCCTACTGCTGAGGAACAAAACATAAATGGTATACGGTATGTGTCAATGGAGCTTATATATCAACAGACGTAAGTGCTCTGTGGCGAACTAATTGATAATAATGGGGATCTCCATGAGGGCGGATATACAATTATCATTTATCGATTTGATCGATTATGATAAAAAGATGAATGAATACTTGTTAAAGGAACATCATTGTGACTGAAGAATCTGGTAAAGGAAAAGACGAGAAATCGGCTCTTCCCGATAATAAACTGCTTAAATCTCGTTCAATTATTATTTCTGGTGAGATCAATCAGGAGTTGGCCGAAAAAGTAACGGCTCAGTTGTTGGTTCTTCAAGAGATGGGTGATGACCCCATTAAACTATTTATTAATAGTCAGGGCGGGCATGTTGAATCCGGAGATACCATTCACGATATGATTAAGTTCGTGAAACCGCCGGTTATAATGATTGGAACTGGCTGGGTTGCAAGTGCTGGAATTACTATCTTTTTAGCGGCTGAAAAAAATAACCGGTATGCGTTACCTAATACCCGATTTATGATTCATCAGCCTTTGGGCGGCGTTCAGGGACGAGTCTCTGATATTGAAATTGAAGCAAATGAACTGCTGCGTGCACGCAGCCGAATTAATCAGCTGATTAGTGATGCTACCGGCCAATCTTTAGATAAAGTTGAAAAAGATACCGATCGCAATTACTGGATGAGCCCTGATCAGGCAAAAGAATATGGCATTGTGAGCCATGTTGTGTCGCATTGGAGTGAGTTAGATCTCTAGTCTGTTTTAGGTGATTGATAGTAACTGGCAGTCAATCACCTATTTTCAACAATGTCTTGTAAGGAGACGTTAAATGTGTATTCATTTTGTTTGAAATGAATATTAAATAGAATATGTATTTCATTATTTAATACTTAATTTGTTTTTATGTACTTCAATTTTTTAATTGTCATCAGTTTTTCAATGAACTTCTGCTTTGTTGTTAGTCATTAGGTATTAAGCGCTATTTCGGTGTTAAGTTCGTTTGCCATGGAATAGCTATGCCATCACAGATTAAATCTTAACTCTGATATCCATGCTATGACAAGCTCATGCCCCCTGTCGTGATGTTGTCTCTTGTATTAGAGCAAATGAATGTTTGTAATCGATTACATTATTGTGATCGATATAATATAAATAACTAAGATGGCTAAGTTATACTCGTCTTTTATTCCTATAAATATAAGTATATTTCAAGTGATTTTTGTTTTTGTATCTATGTAATCGATACCATTAATTATTGTTTTTGCTTTTAAGTGTTATTAACCAGTGAGATGAGGGGAAAGTATAATGAGAAAAATTCGAGGGCTTGTTCGCTATGGCATTGCTGCATCACTTTTACTGACTACTTTGAGTGCTAATGCGTTTGTTAAAGGTGCTGATGTCAGCTGGGTTTCAGCAATGGAATCAGCTGGATACTCATTTTACAATAGTAGTGGTCATCAACAGGATTTGTTCCAAATTCTGAAGTCTTATGGCATTAATGCTATTCGGTTGAGAGTTTGGGTGGATCCTAGTTATTATAACGGAATTCAGGATGTCATTCGAAAAGCCAAACGGGCGAAAGCCGCTGGTATGAAAATCATGATTGATTTTCATTATAGTGATACATGGGCGGATCCTGCTCATCAAAAAACACCCTCAAAGTGGTCTAAGTATAGTTTTAATGGACTCATGAAAGCGATGTGGTGGTATACCCATGACAGTTTAGTTCAATTAAAGAAAGCAGGCATTTCTCCAGCATGGGTTCAAATTGGTAATGAAACGAATAATGGGATGCTTTGGCCTGACGGTAAGGCATCAAAAAATATGAAGAATTTTGCTTGGTTAATAAATACGGGGTATAGCGCAACTAAGAAAGTTTTCCCTGGGGCAAAAGTGATTGTTCACCTGGCTAATTGCCAGAATAACAAAGCATTTCGCTGGATTTTTGATGGACTCCATCGCTACAGCGCGAAGTATGACATTATCGGTGCATCGATTTATCCAACCACTGTTTCGTCTAATTGGAAAAAAGTTGAATCCCAATGTTATAACAACTTAAATGATATGGTTTCCCGGTATCACAAAAGCGTGATGATTACAGAAATTGGTGCTCCATGGGATAATAAAAATGCCAAGTCGATTGTATCGACCATGATTAATTACACCAGGCATGTTAAGAATGGAAAAGGACTTGGCGTGTTTTACTGGGAGCCTGAATCATCTAATTATAAAAATTATACAATGGGTGCCTGGAATCCAAATAGCGGACGTCCAATGGCAACTATGAATGCGTTTAGATAAGTGTTGCGGCTTCCTCTAACTTTAAATGAAATCGTTAGATGTTTGGGTTGAGAAAGTGTTCTGTGTATAAAAAATATGTGCAGGCAGGCCACTGTTGGGATGATTCCTCAGTGGCCTTATTTGTTAGAGTCGTTTATTTTAAAGATTTTACGACGGTCAGCATAGCCTGAGTGAGCTGAGTGAGTTGCTGAGTATGAATGACAAATGGGGGCATGATATACATGAGTTTCCCAAAAGGTCTGATCCAAACACCTAATTCAACAAATTGGCGTTGAATTTCAGCTAAATTTACCGGTTGGTGAAGTTCCATCACACCAATTGCCCCGAGCACCCGAATATCGGCAACCGAAGGTATTTCCCGGGCCGGTTCGAGTTGTTCGCGGAGCTGTTGCTCAATTGCGTTGATTTTTTCCTGCCAATTCATGGTGAGTAATTTTTTTATACTTGCCAGTGCAATTCGACAGGCAAGTGGGTTCCCCATAAACGTTGGTCCATGCATAAATACGCCAGCAGGGCTTGCATCGATGGTTACTGCAACGTGTTCAGTCGTCGCTACGGCTGACATAGTTAAATATCCTCCGGTTAACGCTTTGCCTATACAGAGGATATCGGGGCTAATTCCTGCATGTTCACAAGCAAATAATCGACCGGTTCGGCCAAATCCGGTTGCGATTTCATCAGCGATTAATAATATTCCGTATTGATTGCATAAGCGTCTGACACCCTTCAGGTAATTCGGGTGATAAATGCGCATTCCTCCGGCGCCCTGAACAATAGGTTCTAAGATAACGGCTGCGATTTCTGAATGATGTTTTTGCAGCAGTTCACTCAGTGATGACAAATCCTGTTCATCCCATGTTCCATCGAAACGACATTGAGGTGGAGTTACAAAGTACTGCTCTGGCAGGAATCCTTCATACATCCAGTGCATGCTATTGCTGGGATCGGTAACGGACATTGCTGCGAATGTGTCGCCGTGATAGCCCCGTCCAATGGTCGCAAAACGGGTTCGGTGCTCGCCTTTTCCCTGCCAGTATTGTATGGCCATTTTGAGAGATACTTCGACTGCGACAGAGCCTGAATCAGCCAGAAAAATCTTTTCTAATCCATCAGGGGTGATGTCCACTAATTGTTCACATAGTTCTACTGCCGGTCTGTGGGTAATTCCTCCGAACATGACATGAGACATTTGAGCGAGTTGTTCGGTTGCTGCTTCATTCAGTTCTGGCACGTTGTAGCCGTGAATACAGGCCCACCAGGATGACATTCCATCGATAAGTTTCTGGCCATTTTCCATTTCTAAGACGACACCACTGGCCTTTTTTACGGGATAACAGGGCAGAGGATGGCTCATAGCTGTGTAAGGATGCCAGACATGCTGTTGATCACGAGAAATTAAATCGGACATAAAATAACCATAAGTAAACTATGAAGTTATATTTGGTTGACAGGATAGCGCTTCGTAATAGACTATTCCATTACTTTTGGTTGGTTTATTGAGTGTTTGTCATGTCAGAATTGATTCGTCATAACTGGACGTTAGAAGAAGTCAACGCGCTTTTTGCTTTGCCGTTTAATGATCTGCTTTTTCAGGCTCAAAGCATGCATCGTCAGTTTTTTAATCCGAATGAAGTACAAATTTCAACATTGCTGTCAATTAAAACAGGGGCGTGCCCGGAAGATTGTAAATACTGTCCGCAAAGTGCCCGTTATGATACGGATGTTGAGGCTGAGCGACTGATGGAAGTCGAACATGTCATCAATGAGGCTAAAAAAGCGAAGGAAAATGGTTCGACTCGTTTTTGTATGGGGGCTGCCTGGAAAAATCCGAAAGAACGCGATATGCCTTATTTGTTGGCGATGGTTAAAGGCGTTAAATCGCTTGGCATGGAAACGTGTATGACACTGGGAATGCTTGATCAGCATCAGGCTGAAGAATTAGCCGGTGCCGGGCTTGATTATTACAATCATAATTTGGATACATCCCGTGATTATTATGACCAAATTATTACTACCCGAACGTATGATGATCGTTTAAATACTTTGGAATATGTACGTAACGTTGGTATGAAAGTTTGTTCTGGTGGGATTATGGGGTTAGGTGAAAGTGCCTCCGACCGTAGTGGATTGTTGATGCAATTGGCTAATCTTCCGACTCATCCACAAAGTGTTCCTATTAATATGCTGGTAAAAGTGCCGGGGACGCCTTTGGAAAATGTTGATGATTTAGATCACTTTGACTTCATTCGCTGTATTGCGGTTGCCCGGATTATGATGCCTCAGTCGCATGTTCGTCTTTCTGCTGGTCGCGAATCAATGAATGAACAGACACAGGCGCTTTGTTTTATGGCAGGTGCTAATTCAATTTTTTATGGCTGTAAACTGTTGACGACGCCAAATCCTGAAGAGAGTGCGGATATGAAACTTCTGCGTAAGTTAGGGATGAATCCTGAACCTGTATCGACCCATTTGGGAAATCAGGAAGAAGAAGATCGCCTGTATCAGCGAATGGCCAATCAACAGTCGGCTAAAGATGAGCTCTTCTATGATGCTTCTTAAGTGACGAAGCGATGAATTTTGATTCTAAATTAGCTGAAGTTGCACATCGTCGTCACCAGCAGCTTTACCGTCAGGTGATCGTGAATGATGCGCCGACAGGGCGGGAGATCATCGTTGATGGCTATTCCTATATCAATTTTTCCAGTAATGATTATCTGGGGTTGGCAAGACATCCAAATGTAGTTACGGCTTATCAAAAAGGGGCTCAAGACTATGGTGTCGGTTCTGGTGGATCGCCTCTGGTGACTGGGTTTCAGAGGCCTCATTCACAACTAAGTGAACAGCTCGCCCAATGGTTAGATTATCCTCAAGTCATGTTACTTAGCAGTGGATTTACTGCCAACCAACTGATTATAAAAACACTGATGAGTGATGGGGATTTACTACTTCAGGATAAATTGAATCATGCATCTTTGATTGATGCGGGTCTTTGTTGTGGTGCTCAGATGAAACGCTTTTTACACAATCGAGCGGATTCATTGGAAAAGAAACTATCGACTGCTGAGGCTAATAACCGATTGGTTGTGACAGAAGGTGTTTTTAGCATGGATGGTGATGAAGCGCCTCTGGATGAGATGGCCCGTATCTGTAAAGCACACGATGCTTGGTTGATGGTTGATGATGCACACGGTATAGCCGTTCATGGACCTCAAGGGCGGGGAAGCCTCGCCAAGCGGGGGGTAAAAGCTCAACTGCTCATGGCTACTTTTGGTAAAGCTTTGGGGGTTGGCGGTTCCATGATTGCAGCATCTCAAAAAGTGATTGAATTGTTGACTAATCTGGGACGCGAATATATTTATTCGACGGCTATGCCTGCTGCACAGGCCTGCGCTGTGAGTGCTGCAATCAAATTGGTTCAATCTGGTGAATATCAGCAGCGACTGCATGAGCGAATTCATGAATTTAAGCAACAAATGAAGTCGACTTCATGGCATGTGTTGCCATCAGATACAGCGATTCAGCCCTTGTGGGTCGGTTCAGCCGAACAGGCTTTGATCCTTTCTGAAAAATTGCGACATCAGGGGATCTGGGTGAGTGCGATTCGCCCTCCAACTGTGCCTCCGGAACAGGCTCGACTGCGAATTACGATTACGGCAGCTCATTGTTCAAGTGATATTACGCGATTGACGCAAGCCTTAAGCCGTTTACAGCCTGTTGATGAAGGATGCATGAGTGGTTATTGAACAAGCAAAAATTGATATTGCCCGGCGGTTTAGTCAGGCGGCTAATGATTATGATAAGTTCGCTACGTTGCAAAGACGTACAGGGCATGCGTTATTGAACTATCTGCCTGAGCATATGTCTGTGTTCAGAGCTGTTGATTTGGGCTGTGGTAGTGGTCAATTTATGCAGAATTTATCAGGTTATACACAGCACGTGATTGGGATTGATTTATCTCAGAAGATGTTACATCAAAGCCGTCGACAATATCCAGATGCCTTATTGTTGCAGGGTGATGCAGAGCAGTTGCCTTTAGATTCTCAAAGTGTTGACCTCATCTTTTCTAACTTGGCTTTGCAGTGGTGCAGTGAATTATCGCTGGCGATTCGTGAATGTTGGCGGGTTCTCAAGCCTGGGGGGCAACTGGTATTTTCAACGTTAATAACCGGAACACTTTTTGAGCTCGCTCATAGTTTTCAGTCTGTTGACCAGCATGCCCATATTCGCTCGTTTTTATCAATGGAAGACATGACGCAGGCCATTCATGGTGTTGTCTGGACGCGTCATCAGTGTGAATGTCGGCCTGTGATTCTTCACTATTCAAATTTAAGAGCCATTCTGGCTGATTTGAAAGGGTTTGGTGCGAATCATTTAAAACAGCGCCGGAAGGGGTTGATGACTCCAGCTCAGTTACGTTGTATCGAAGAGTGTTATCGAATGTCATTTGTTAAAGAAGATCATCAATTGCCTGTGACATATCAAGTTGTGTATGGAGTTTTAGAAAAATGAATCAACTTAACAATTCTGTGTTATTTGTTACAGGAACAGATACTGAAGTCGGCAAGACGATTATTACCAGTTCTTTGCTAAAAGCTTTTCAGGCTCATAATATCATGGCAGACGGATTTAAACCGGTGGCTTCGGGGGCTCAGTGTGTCAAGGGGCTCTGGTGTAATGAAGATGGTTTGGCATTACAGGCAAACAGTGCCAGAAAGCTTCCTTATGATTGGATTAATCCGAATGTGTTTGAACCAGCGATTGCACCTCATATCGCAGCTCAGCAGGCGGGGCGTCCTATTTCTATCGATGATCTTGATGAAAAACTCGCAAGAATATCAGAAGGTGCTGAGTTAGTTCTGATTGAAGGGGCTGGTGGATGGCAGGTACCGCTGACTGAATCCACAAGATTTGCTGATTGGGTCAGTGGCCATCGGTGGCCGGTTGTCTTGGTCGTCGGAATACGCTTAGGTTGTATCAATCATGCTTTACTAAGTGAAGAGTCAATTGAGCGAAGTGGCTGTCAAGTAGTCGGGTGGGTTGCTAATCATATTATTCAAAGTGATGAAGTGCTTGATGACAATGTGGATTATTTGAAAAAGAATATGAGCGCTCCTTTGTTAGGTGTTATTCCACATCAACCGAATCCACAAAGTGACAAGTTGGCTGATTTTCTTGATGTGACTTCATTTTTAGAAGATTAGTTATTTTTGAATAGTGGCAGATTGTTCGTTCCTCTCCTACTTTTGCCATATAGAGACGGTAGTCAAAGCTATTGGACTAATAGATGGTATTTTTTTCGATGAATAGCTGCTTTATATTCCGATAAACAGAACCTTGACTCATATGATTAACTGATTAATATCTCTTATTGTAGAATTAGAGTGAATTGATTAACTTAATTCGTCTAAATTTAGTTACTTTTAATGGTAGGCATTAACATGAAACGCGTATTGCTATTTATTTTGACCAATTTAGCGGTTGTGCTGGTTTTAGGGATTGTACTGAATATTGTATTTGCAGTAACCGGTCTCAATGGACAAAGCTATGGCGGACTGCTTGTCTTTGCGGCAATTTTTGGCTTCGGTGGTGCGTTTATATCGTTGCTGATGTCAAAATGGATTGCGAAACGTTCAGTCGGTGCACAAGTGATTGTACAGCCACGTAATGCTCGTGAACATTGGGTACTTGATACAGTTCAGCGGCAGGCTAAAGCTGCCGGAATCGGGATGCCTGAGGTGGCTGTTTATCATGCTTCTGAAATGAATGCTTTTGCAACTGGCGCAAATCGCAATAGCGCGTTAGTTGCTGTGAGCTCTGGATTATTAGATAACATGACGCCGGATGAAGCTGAAGCAGTATTAGCACATGAAGTGAGCCATATTGCTAATGGGGATATGGTGACGTTGACCCTAATTCAAGGTGTTGTGAATACTTTTGTTATTTTCCTTGCTCGAGTGGTTGCTGGAATTATCTCAAATGTTGGGAACAATAACGATGACGAGCAGCCATTGATGGGCGGACTAGGTTACATGGTCACTGTATTTGTGCTGGAGATGGTGTTTGGTATTTTAGCTTCAGTGATCGTTATGTGGTTTTCACGTCAACGCGAGTATCGGGCGGATGCAGGTAGCGCGAGCTTGGTTGGCCGGCATAAAATGATTGCAGCGCTACAGCGGCTGGATCATGGCCAGGATAGTCAGTTGGAAGGTTCGATGATGGCATTTGGAATTAAAGGAAAGTCATCAATGAGTGAGCTTTTTCTGAGCCATCCGCCTATTGCAAAACGAATTGCTGCATTACAACAGCTTTAGTTAAAGAATGTAACCTACTAGAGGCTGAGGCTGTTGAAATTTGTTTATTATTTATTCAGCAGTATATTGGTAATTTCATCATTACAAAAGATAAAGCCACTCCTGCTATAATTTCATGTTAATTTGTTGTATCGGGTGGCAACCGCCCGATATTTCTTGATTTTCAGAAAGGTATATTCAACCAGGTGGTGATATTTATATAAACACCAGTCTATCTGAGCGTTTCCTGCTTTCTATGTCGTTTTGCTAGGGATGTTAGTTGTGCTACCTCTTTCTTCTATGAAGTTTCTTAATTATCGCTATCGTGACCTTTATCGGCACAAACAAATGCCGCATCTGGTGTTTTTGATATCAGGCTTTTCCTGGTAGCTTCTTCATCTGTGGCCGCATTCCCACAACCATCTTGATGAGCTTTGACAATACTTCCATCAATGAATAAGTATTCGGGATCATTATCTGACGCTAAATTTTGGAATAGTTTCTGAATGCTCCCTTTATTTTGACTATTTCGACCAAAGGTTAAAACGTCGAAAGATCGTATTCCATTTGCCAAATTTCGCCGGTAAATCTAGCCATTCTCCCTTGTTCACATTCGGAATAATATTTCTTCAACGGTATTTCTATATTTAAATTTGTCGTAAATCCGTCGACTACTTTGAAGGATTTGTTTTAGTATTTCCCAAGATTGATCTGTTATATGTCGTCTCGACATGGCAATTATCTTGGTATGTTGTTTTTGGCGAAATTATTATAATTTATGTCATTCCGTTCATTGATTCATTGGTATTAGGTCCTGATTTGTGAAGATGACTACATTGCACAGAACCTGCTTTGTCTAAATAAACAGCAAAAACCATCTCCAAACGTCAACATGCCCTAAGAATTAGGTCCTAAAAAGAGCCTTTTTGACTTAAACCTTTTTTTCTGCTGTAAAAATAGCCAATCGTTTGTTTTTCCCCGATAAAAGATCATTTTATACTTCCCTTTTTAATCGTGAACAGAGAAACTGATAAACTAAGTCTATCAGACTACTTGTTGTGCCACCTCCGTCAGGGAGCGATAAGGATATTGAGTGTGGCCTAGTGGGCTGAGCCTCTCGTGATGTGTAACACGATGAACGACCATGAAAAGACGGAGAAACGTGGTGGTAAAACAGGGCATATTTTATAGCCAGAATTGGCTGTGCGTGATACATCTGTATCGTTGTTTTAAGGTAGTTGATTGATGCGCCGATTATCGCTAAGCGTATTGATCCCAGCTGTATTATTCGTCGTTCTTAGCGGCGTACAAAGTTTATTAGTTTGGCAAAGCGCAAACCGTCGCTTTGATGAGATGGTTGTTAATACGCAGCAGTCATTGACTTATATGAGTCAACAGTTACAGCATTCTTTGAAAAATTCATCTGCATCAACGAGTGCGTTGTTAGATGAAAAGATTTTGCATCTGATGATTGTTAATCAACCGATTGATGAACTGATACTAGTTTCTAACGGACGACATATATTATTTACCAGTTACAAAAAGCATACAGAAACTTCTCAAACGAAATTTTCCAAAACTAATCAGCAACGCCTTCAGTCGGCCATTCAATCGAAAACCAGTTTATGGCATCAGTCACCTGATCGCTTAACCGGGTCTTTTTATGTACCTATTATTTGCTCGACACAAAATATTAAGTGTCAGCAACACATGGCGCTTTACTTTCATTACGATATTCATCGTACATGGTTGTTACTGAGGCACCATCTTTATGAACTGGCTTTTAGTCAGTGGGCATTGTTGTTCTTTGCGATGGCGATTCTCATGCTGTTATTAAAATGGTGGTTGGTTAAACCGCTCCGGCGAGTGATTGATCAGGCTAGCCATATTGAAAAATATAATGAAAAGAGTTTACCGCTTAAGGTTCATGGTGAAATGAACGAGTTAAATAATTTAGTAACCAGGATTAGTCAGTCTGTGAATCATTCATTAGCTAAAGCTCGCAGTGATGAGCGCCGTTGGCAATTTGCATTAAGTGGTACAGGTGATGGAGTTTGGGACTGGGATTTTAAAACAGATAAAGTCACATATAATCACCAATGTTGTCAGATGTTGGAAATATCAGCAGATGATATGGAGTCGACATTAGATGCCTGGGAATCAAAGATTTACTCAGAGGATCGAGAGGCTGCATTTAGTGAACTCAGGCTCTATTTACAGGGTGAACGGCCTATTTACGAACACATGCATCGTATTAAGCGTTCCAGTGATGTGATCTGGGTTGTTGCTCGAGGGATGATTGTTGAGAGGGAAGAAGATCGTCCTGTTCGTATGATTGCTGTCTTGACGAATGTAACGGAAGTCCGAAATATTCAGGAATTATTGGAATACCATAGCTTTTATGATGAGGTCACAACACTTGCGAACCGCCATAAGCTGTTGCAAGAGTTAGATGATGTAATTGAAGATCACCGAAACAGGCAGGTGTTTGGGGCTCTGATTTATATCGATGTCGATCATTTTAAGAATGTAAATGATTTGTTTGGCCATCATCTGGGTGATGCAATTTTGAAATTAGTGGCTAAACGGTTGCTTGCCCATTGCCAGAAAAACCACTTAGTCTCCAGATTGAGTGGTGACGAGTTTGCGATTTTACTGCGTGAGCTGGGTGCTCGTCGCAGTGATGCAACCCGGCAGGCTCTGGCGATTGCAAACCAGCTACGTATTAAATTAACAGAAAGTTTTGAAATTGGTGGGAATGAGGTTGACTTAACTGTAACCACAGGGATAGCTTTATTTCCCTATCGCCAATCAAGTGCCTATGAGATTTTTCGTCAGGCCGATATTGCCCTTTATCACGGCAAAGAGAGTGGTCGTTCCGGGATTCATTTCTTTATTGAAGAGATGGCTCATAAGGTTTATAAGCGTCATGAACTGCAATTGTTGATGCGAAAAGCCATCGTGAATGATGATATGGTTCTCTATTATCAGCCCCGCTTTAATGATGATTATCAGATGGTGGGTGCGGAGACGTTGCTTCGTTGGTTTGATGAACAAAGAGGGTGGATTTCTCCGGGGGTATTTATTCCTCTGGCTGAAGACTCTGGTTTTATCGTTACGTTAGGCTCCTGGGTGATGCGACTTGCGTGCCGGGCATTGAAACGATGGCAAGATCAGGGAATACCTGAACAATTTACGACTTTGTCTGTGAATGTTAGCCCTAAACAATTTCATCGTAGTCGGTTTGTTCAGGATACGATTGCAATTATTGAAGAAGAAGGATGTGATCCCCGTTTTTTAGAGCTGGAAATTACGGAAGGTGTCTTGGTGACTAATGTTGATGAGACCATTCGAAAATTAGAACAGCTGCGTCAATATGGTGTCCGGTTTTCTGTTGATGACTTTGGTACGGGGTATTCATCGCTTGCTTATTTGAATCGTCTTCCGATTAATTGTTTGAAAATTGACAAATCCTTTGTTGATGAAGTTCAGTCAAGCCATAGTCGCAGCTCAATTATTACGACAATTATTGCAATGTCTGAAAATTTAGGATTAGAAGTGGTTGCTGAGGGTGTTGAAACGGAGTACCAAATGCAATTTCTTAAATATCGAGGGTGCTATGTTTATCAGGGATTCTTATTTAGTGAAGCATTAGAACCTGAGTTGTTTGAAAACTTATTATTTAAAAATCGTTAAAAATGTTTGTTCTCTTGGTAACCGGTGCTCATTTATTCAATTTAAAGGGTTTATTAAGCTAATTGATTGAATATCTATTCAAAAATTGTATTATGTCTGCTTATTCTGTGGATTCAGAGTTTTTGTTTTATGTTTTTGAGTAAGGTTATATAAAGGCGAGCTTTTGAGATTGAAAGTGTTCGGTTTAGATGTGCTTAAATGAATTAGTATTCCTTTTTGAAATCCTGTTACGTCAACATGCTTTAACCATTCGAACTGATAGTAACGTTTTGGGTGACATGTATCAGTTCTTAATTCATCGTATGAAATAACCTCAACTCAGTATAAGGAAGCCTTTCGGCAAGTGGTTTTGCCCGATTACTGCGTGAAAACTGTTGACATAGAATGAATGTGATTGAGTCGATTAGCTTTAAACCCGGATTTAAATCCCACCTTAAATGTGGTTTTGTTCACTTGATGTAAAATTGGGGGTTAATCGATGCCTTAAGAAACTTTTTGTGCATAATTCACGTTCTATAGGGTTAAATTTACCATAGCGTAATCATAATTTAACAAATGCTTAAACTTTATGTATGGTTGAAAAGTAAACACAATATTTATAAATAAATCAAAAAGGAGTTTTACTATAGTGCATTTTTCTAATCCAATTTATATTATGTTTGGCATTTATCTGGTCAGCGTGTTGTTGATCGGGTTTATTGCTTACTTCGCAACGCGCAATTTCGGTGATTATATCTTAGGTGGACGCAGTCTCGGTAGTTTTGTGACTGCGATGTCAGCCGGTGCATCAGATATGTCTGGTTGGTTATTAATGGGGCTTCCCGGAGCCATTTATGTGGCGGGATTAAGTGAATCATGGATTGCAATCGGATTAGTGATCGGCGCTTATTTAAACTGGTTTTTTGTGGCAGGCCGTATTCGGGCGCATACCGAGGTTAATAATGATGCGCTGACATTACCTGAATATTTCCATCATCGTTTTGGGGCGAAGAATAAATCAATTCGTATTATCTCTGCTGCCATTATTTTATTCTTTTTCACAATTTATTGTGCGTCAGGGATTGTTGCAGGTAGCCAGCTGTTCCAAAGTCTATTCCCGGGAATGAGTTATGAAATGGCACTTGTGTTAGGGGCTGGGGCGACCATCATTTATACGTTTATCGGTGGTTTCTTAGCTGTCAGCTGGACGGATACGATGCAGGCATCGCTGATGTTTTTCGCGTTATTGCTGGCCCCTGTCATGGTTTATCTCAATTTAGGTGGCATGCATGAACTACAATCAGCGATTACAACGGCATCTGTAGCTAGTGGTAAACAGTATGGGAGTTTATTCTTTGGGACTTCCATTTTAGGGATCATTAGTGCGGCAGCCTGGGGACTAGGTTACTTTGGACAGCCTCATATTCTGGCCCGGTTCATGGCTGCTGATTCGGTGAAATCACTGGTTAAAGCGCGTCGAATCGGGATGAGCTGGATGATTTTATGTTTGCTGGGGGCGTGTTCAGTCGGCTATTTTGGTTTGGCATTTTTCAGTGTTCATCCCGGGCTTACACATGTGATGGATGTGACAGTTAATGGACAGACTAGTGTCAATAGTGAACGCGTTTTTATTGCGATTAGTTCATTACTATTTAATCCATGGATTGCCGGTATTGTTCTCTCTGCCATCCTTGCGGCGATTATGTCAACTTTAAGTTGCCAGTTGCTTGTTTGTTCAAGTGCGATTACCGAAGATTTTTATAAAGGGTTCATTCGCCCGAATGCTTCACAAAAAGAGTTGGTCTGGCTTGGCCGTTTGATGGTTTTAGCGGTTGCCCTTATTGCGATTGCCATTGCTCAGAACCCGAAAAGTAGCGTGCTAAACTTAGTGTCTTATGCTTGGGCTGGTTTTGGCGCGGCATTTGGGCCGGTTGTTATTTTTTCTGTTTTATGGAAAAAAATGACATCAGCCGGTGCGTTAGCCGGCATGTTGGCTGGTGCTATTGTTGTGGTCGTATGGAAGGCATTGAATACAGGGTTATATGAAATTATTCCGGGATTTATTGCTTGCTCAGTGGTGATTTTAGTCGTGTCGAAAATGACACAGGCATCCGAAGAGGTCCAGGAACGTTTTGAACAGGGTTATCAAGCGTTCCATAACAGTAGCGATTAATTTTGCTGTAAGGCTTTCAGTCGGATGATTGCTATCATCTGATTGAGAGCTGCCCTTTAGGATATGGATGATGCACCCAAGCGCTATCTTGATTCATGTTCCAGATGTGAACACCGGGTTAGCCTGGTATCAGCTTGCCTTTTCCCAGGCAATTCCCCTGTTTTTGGAGGACTTTGATTTCACCGTATTGGATTTAGATGGTTTTGCCATTGAAATCGTACAGGCCGATGAGAAAGTGGAAAATGGTAAGAAGGGAACAGTTTTGTATTGGTCTATTCCCAAATTACAGGATGCGTTAACTCATTTTCTGGATATTGGGGCGCGTTTCTATCGTGGGCCGATGGCTATTGAGAATGGTTTAGGAATGTGTCAGGTTGAGGATCCTTTCGGTAATTTGATAGGTCTGCGGGGCAAAATGTCGGATGCCGGTTAATCTGTTTTGCTGGGAACAGAGATCATAAGTTCATCTCAACTTTTTAGTTAACATTGAGGTGAATTAAAAACTGGGAGGTTTTGTGAAAGGTCCAAGCCCTGAAGATAAAGAACCAATGACAGGTTTCCCTCAGGTTGGTTATCTGAAAAATTTCATTACATCTGAAAATATTATTGTGGGTGATTACACCTATTACGACGATCCACAAGGTCCTGAGCACTTTGAAGATAACGTCTTGTATCACTTCCCATTTATTGGCGATAAGTTAATTATTGGTAAGTTTTGCGCAATTGCTAAAGATGTGAAATTCATTATGAATGGTGCGAATCATAAAACAACAGGGTTTTCGACTTATCCTTTTCAAATTTTTGGTCATGGCTGGGAGAAGGTGACCCCTGATGCGGATGATATACCCTATAAAGGGGACACTGTGATCGACCATGATGTCTGGATAGGCCGCGACTCGACGATTATGCCCGGGGTTCATATTGGCTGTGGTGCGATTATTGCCAGTCAATCCGTTGTAACCTGTGATGTGCCAGCTTATTGTATTGTTGGTGGAAATCCGGCCCGAACCATTCGCTTCCGGTTTGATGAGCAAACGATTATGGCACTTCTGGATATTGCCTGGTGGAATTGGTCGGCTGAAAAAATAACTGAGAATTTGCATGCCATTGTTGGCTGTGATTTGAATGAATTAGAAAAAGCGAGTTTATAGGGGCTGCCATACGTGCTTGAGTATACGCCCTACAAAGATGGTGGTGAAACAGTTAGTTTAGATATAGATGAACGATACGAGGCGTATTATGCTTTTCCCTAAACCTTTAAAGGCCGGCGATAAAATTGGTTTTTTTTCACCATCTTGTCCTATTACATCCCTGACGCCCAATCGTTTTAATCGGGCGAAGGCGTATTTAAAACAGCAGCAGTTTGAATTGCAGCCTGGTCGGTTAACGAAGCAGTGTGATTATTACCGTTCAGGCAGCATTTTGGAGCGCGCTGATGAATTAAATGAACTGATTCGTGACCCGCAAATTCGTTGCATTATATCCACCATCGGGGGAGCAAACAGTAACGCATTATTACCTTATATTGATTATGAGGCGTTGCGGGCTGACCCCAAAGTTATCATTGGTTATTCAGATATGACAGCCATCTTGCTGGGCATTTTTGCAAAGATTGGTTTGGTTACATTTTATGGCCCTGCACTGGTTGCCTCTTTTGGTGAGTATCCGCCTCTGGTGGATCAAACATATCAATCGTTTTATGAGCTATTGTGTCAGAGTCCATCGTTGCCTTTTTCATATTCAATGCCCGAATACTGGACGGATGTCCGGATTGACTGGGAAACTCAGAACGAGCCCAAACCCGTACAGAGCAATGATTGGTTGTTTATGGGGAAAGGGAGCGTTTGTGGGCGTGTTCTCGGTGGAAATCTGAATACCATGGCCGGGATCTGGGGAAGCTCTTATATGCCTGAAATATCTGAGGGCGATATTCTTCTGATTGAAGATTCACTGAAAGATATAGCAACCATCGAACGCTCATTTTGCCATCTGAAAGTGTGTGGTATTTTTGACAGAGTTTCTGCCATTATTTTAGGTAAGCATGAATTGTTTGATGATCTGGGAACCCACCGAACCCCGTTGGATGTACTCATTGACGTGTTAAACGGCCAGCCATTGCCAATTTTTTATGGCTTTGATAGCTGCCATACGCACCCTATGCTAGTCACCCCGATTGGCGTTCAGGGTGAAATTGATTTTGATGAAAAAACGTTTTGTTTGAAAAGTCCCTGGCTTAGTTCATAACGCGATGAACGATCTTAGATCAAATCGTTCTTTCGATCAGATTAAATTCCTCTTCAGCCTTATGTCGCCAGCTTTGATATAACTGTTTGAAAATGATTTCAGAATGCTTAGCTGGCCACTGTGCATCAATTTGTGCACCTGGTAATCCCGGATCGCAACATAAGAGGTTAGTCCAGTCATTGACTAATTGAATTATGTTGGTCAGTGTGCACTTATTGGTTGTTGATGCCCCGGTCCAGTGTTTGATAAATCGATGATGCATTAAGCGAATTTGTTCTATATCCCAGGCCTTATTGATTAACTGGTCTGTCTTTAAGTTCTGTGTGGGTTCAGCCTGAAAAATATACAGAGAATCAAATAATCCGTGAGGTATCAGATCATGGATTAAAGCGATGACATCGACATTGCCCGGGGCAATCCAGAGTCGGCTATCAATTGCTGCAAACCCGCCTAATTGTAATCTGACCTCAAATTGGTAGCGAATGTTTTTCGCAAGGGTTGAAGAAACATTAAGGAGCGTCCACTTTTTATCTTTTTCTGAAAAAGGCGCTTCGGAATAAATGCGCTCATGGCCATGAGAAAGTAATTTTTGGCCTTCTTTGCTTAGGCTGAACAGGCTAATTCTTCCAGACTGCCGCCGCAGTAATAAGTTTCGTTTTACCATTCGGTTCAGCGTCGTCCTGATGGCATTTTCGGACAGCCCCGTATGGCTTAGTGCGGCGACTATCCAGCGTGTTTGTAGGTATTCACGCTCTTTGCTATCAAATAAAAAAAGGCCAAATAATGTTAATAATATACTTTGGGTCGAACTGAGATCTTGTCGGTTTTCAGTCTGTTGAGAATTCTTTGATTTAATCATATAACAAAAAATCGAATAATTTAAAAAATTGTATCATGCCAGAATGCAATCGTCCAAAATGGGACTTATTGTAGGGGTGGAATAAAGTACTCATACTGAATATTAAAGGTTCATACTGAATATTAAAGAATCATATTAATAGTAGGGGTTAATGTAGTGGGTGGCCTAAATTATTTCTAGCGTGCGGGTGGACGAACGAGCATTAGTCGCTTCTTGCAACGGCGCTTAAAGCTTGTGGTTAATACGACCAAAAGTCAGGTGGTTAAAACGGCGAAGAGTCAGTTCTTAGGGTTTACCTTCAAAGCGGGACGGCTGCAAATTCATGCCAAACCGTTACATCGTTTTAAACAACAAATTAAGCGTCTAACAAACCGTAACTGGGGCGTCTCGATGGGCTACCAGCTGTTTAAAGTAAGCCAATACTTGCGAGGATGGATAAACTACTTTTGGATCGCGAATGGCTATCAACTTTGCGTAGATCTAGATCACCGGATAAGGCGCAGAGTTCGAATGGCCTACTGGCGACAGTGGCGAAAACCGAGAACCAAAGTAAGAAACCTGATGCGCCGAGGTGTGCATGTTCAAGCCGCACTAGCGTGTGGTATCACCAGTAAAGGCCCATGGAGAAGCTCGAAAACACCGGGGATCCAGCAGGCATTATCGAATGCTTACCTAGCATCCCAAGGTCTATTTACGCTTCGAGATGGATGGATTAAGCTTCACCATTCTAAGTGAAGCGCCCTGTGCGGAGCCGCATGCAGGGTGTTGTGGGGGCTGGAGGCTAGATACCTCCGGCTACCCGATTATGCAAATTTTCTTATTTGCAGAAAGTCTCAATATACAACGCTTCTACCTTCTCTCTAGCCCATTGAGTACGACGTAAGAACTTTAATGAGGATTTGATAGATGGATTGTTATAAAAGCAGTTTATTTGGATTTCTGCATACAAATCTTCCCAACCGTAGTGTTCTTGTAGACGAACGAGGATTTTCTCAAGGGTTAAACCATGTAGTGGGTTATTTGGTTGTTCTTGGCTCATTTAGGGGTTTCCTGAGGTACTTGTAATCGGCCTAAGTTTACCAGGTTAGCAGTCAGAACTTCTTAGTTTTACTCATGCTCATCTATGAGCAGCAGAACCACATGAAGCCAAGAAACATTAGCTCTAGATGCTAAAGTTCCGCATTTTGCATAACGCCTTAATAACAACCGTAATACGTCCAGTTGATTAACTTTTAGCTTTATTTGTGACTTATTTGTTATAATTTACATCTATATTACAACGTTACACAAGAGGATTTATTTTGTATATCAAAAAGTTAGCCAATCCCACTTTTTTCGTTAGTGTAGCAGTCTTGCTGGAGCAGATCATCTCTCTTATTTGACTCTAAGCATACTTTTACACAATAACTTAATGCAAGAAGCATATATGTAGCTGATACAAGCCCAATTACAGTCTCAAACTTAAAGTTGAAAACTGCATTCCCTGCATAAATTAGTATTCCCGAAGCTGGACACACCGTGCAGCATACCTTCAGCACATAGCTTTCAAAGCCCCGCCCATTCAATAGATACCTAGCTATTGTTGCCAAGCCAATAATAAGCTGACTTACGGCAAATATTGCCACATGACTCATGCTGTTCAATATTACAAGACTTTTGTTTGTTATAACCGATGGGAAAAGATCACCAGACAGCCAGATAATAAGGCTATATATAAGCCAAGCAATTACAAAGCTAACTAAGCTTATTTTGACGTATTTTGCTATCTTATCTCGATTGTCGACCTCTTTTTTTGTGATTATCAACAAAGCACTTCCATATGCATATGACAACATCATGGTAACCATAAATATCGTAGTCAAAACCCCATAAGTTGCAGAGTTGACAACTCCTGATTCGGATATCACTGCCAATATAAAAAAGTAGAACACTGTAAACTCAAACAAGTCTTGGACGAATAGATTTGAGAACAGCTTGATAACCGTTCTAGAAACTGTTCTATCAAAAACAGGTCTTATTCTTATGTCTTTTTGTCTAAAAAAACCATATGAATAAATCGCCAAACTTATACTCAGCCCTGCTAACGTTCCTATCGCAATTCCTATTGCGCCAAGTTTTGGGAATCCTAATTCTCCAAAAACTAGAACGTAGTTCACCGATACGTTTACCAATGAAGAAATAATTGAACTGTAAGCAAGAATCTTTGGCTTTTCGACCGACTTGAAATAAGAAGAGAATGCAAATATAAAAATGTTTATTGGTACTCCTAACGATAGAAGAACAAAGAACTGATATGCTATTTTTGCGACATCTTCACTCATCGAAAAGAAGTGTCTAAAAATATATTCGCCAAAAAATATTGAGAAAACGATAAAGAGCAAACTGATAGCTACCCCAATCGCGAGTGAGGTATTAAATAGCTTTTCATATTGTTCGTACAGCTTGTTCTCTAGGTCCTTTGCTCCTTGCATTGTTAGAGCCAAAGAAAATGTGCTAATAGAGCCAATGATGTAATACATAATTGTATCCACTATGGTCACTACAGCGTAGCTCTCTATGTTGTATCTACCAATAATTGCATTATCTGCAAATGTGAATGCAACACCAACGAGGTAGGAAATGTAGATTGGTATCGATAAGCTGTGAAAGCGACCTAAACTACTCATAGCGTAATATACTTGTGTTCTATGCCATACCCATGAAGTTTTCTCAACGTCGTCTTCAGGTCAGCCTCTAATACATCAAAGTCAGCTTCATAGTTCGCAAGCATCTTATTGACCGCATCGTTTATAACGACACTGTCATTTAATGCACACACTTGATCAAACCCCACTTCATTTAACTTTATGTTTCCTTTTTTGCAAGATATTACGCCAGAATTATCCTTATTCTGACGCATCTTAAAATTGCCATTAAAGTTAACGATATTTACCTTCATATGATAATTTTTCCTTTAGTGTTCTCACAACGTAAGTCGCTACCAAAAATGCTATTTGATGTGGCTTGAGCGCAAGCTCTACATCCACCTTTGCATTTGGTTAATAGATTGCTACCACAGCACTCAATTTGGACACCGTAAACACTGAACTAAACCCAAACCAAAAATGCCAAGCGTGGGGAATCACTCTTAAATTGTTTGTTATACGAACATTTCATCATATGTGCTAATTGCTTTAACTGCGCCGCTTAGATCATTTTTGCCATTAAAGCCATGCTTAACAGCAATGACGTCACAGCCACTAGATTTACCAGCACGAATACCCGCAGTGGAATCTTCAAACACAATTGTTTGGTCAGGTGAAGCAGCTAATTTGGCAAGAGCTAAAGTATAAGCTTCAGGGTCAGGTTTATGCTTAGTTACGTGCTCCTGTGTGATAACAAGGTCAAAAGCATTCTCTAGCTGCAACGAGGTTAAAATATTATCCACCATCCATGTTGCAGCTGAACTAACAACTCCACACTTTTTGCCTGATTGTTTTCCACGACAAAAATGCTATTGCGATTACAAGTCGCCGAATTGCCTTTGTAGATAGTTTATTCCCTGCTATCGGCCCTCTCATTGGTGCAATCATGTTGAGCGCTTTCAATTACAGTCATGTCTTTTTGATCATTGCTATAGTTTATGCTCTATCCTTCCTCCTGATTAATATATTGCAAATCGATGAACAAAATTCAGAAATGAAAGATAGTTTCATCGTTAAAACGACCAAAGGATTTAAATTAATAAAGAACGCTTCCTTTATCAATTTCTTACTGACGAGATTTTTCTTGTCTAATATTTCACTGCATGGGTTTCAATCAGTACTAACATTTTATTTAATTGACAAGTTCCATTTGGCCGATATAAAGGTCGGGTTCTTTTTTGCTATTTCTGCGTTAGGACTCTTGGTTGGAGTACGGATTGGGCGTTTTATCTATGCCCAAGATATCAACAAATGGTATGTCATTTCTGCGACCGGGATTATTTGCGCCGTGAGTATGATTATTATCCCATTAACCAGCAATATCGTTATAGCGAGTCTGGCATGGTGTGTTGTGATGCTTCTCAGCTCTATTAACCTTATTGTTTTTTATACAGAACGTCAGACTAACTTTCATCAGAATGATACAACCAGTGTGATAGCCGCCTCTTATGTAATTATCTATTCAGCCATTCCACTCGGCTCCGCAGTCTCATTTTTCCTTTCTAAGTACTTTAACGTCAGTGAAACCATGTTTATTCTTGGCGCATACATGCTGTTGATCGGCTTCTATTTCCTTTATGTTTCCATCCAGAATCAAAAGACTCTAAAAATAGAGAAAACATCAAATTATCAGGGCTAAGAGCCTATCCCAATAGGATTTTATTCCAGACCTAGAATCCTAGATAGGCATAGCATTACAACGGGGACAGGCATTATTTTATTCAGAAAAATGATGACTGTTCTATAGGCGCGTGTCCCTTTAAATTCACTCTTTAAATTCATTTTTTCTGCTTACTATTTCTGCCCGCCCCAAAATAGTCAGTGATGCGCGTGCACCATCAGCCGCTGGAATTGATCAACTTTTGGCGCATTATCAGCGGTGCAGAATACTTTGATGGCCAAATTGAGTGGTATGGTTTGTCACGCTCAAACGAAGTCAATCTCAATCACATCGCTGCACGCGTACCAGTTCCTTTTGGCTGGCCCCAAAAGGAACCAAAAAGGCCTTTGTTGGCTTCAGCACGCGCTATCCGGAACGGTTTTATTCGCCTTCCTGGCTCATTAAAACCTTAAAAATCCGTCCGGGATTTTTATCCGGAGTCTTGTAGGTTTCTCTACCTTGATTTGATGTTTTAACTCCCCCCTCATCGCATCCTGCTCAACGAACCGTGAGTACCATTTATTTAGGCCATCCACCGTATGAACCCAGTGATACCAATGGTTCAAGCGTTTTCTTTTTTAATCCTTCGAACAAAATAGTCATTTAAGCCACCTATTTCATGAACCGTTATCGTATCAGTCCATCGATGCCAAAGAATGGGCCATTCAGGTTGAATTATTGATAGAATACTGTATAAATATACAGATAATTTTATCAAGGAAGAAAATTGTTTATGCCTAAGCCAAGATGCCAGCAAGTCAGTCTCAGCGAGACCCCGTATTATCATTGTGTATCCCGTTGTGTTCGCCGGGCGTTTTTATGCGGTGAAGATACGTTGACTGGGAAAAGTTTTGAGCATCGTCGGGGTTGGATAGAAGAGAGATTATTGTTTTTAGCCAATATCTTTGCCCTTGATATCTGTGCGTATGCGGTGATGAGTAATCATGTGCATGTGGTCTTGCATATCAATGAAGCTAAAGCACAAAACTGGTCCACATCCGAAGTGCTCCATCGTTGGCATCAGCTGCATCAAGGCACTCGGTTTACCCAGCAGTTTGAACAGGGTGAAACGCTGACAGCATTTGCTTTGAAGTTAGTAGAGGCATCCGCACAAACCTATCGGAAACGATTAATGGATATCAGCTGGTTTATGCGTGAGCTGAATGAACCGATTGCCCGACAAGCCAATGCGGAAGACCACTGCACCGGTCGGTTCTGGGAAGGGCGCTTTAAATCCCAGGCTTTATTGGATGAAGCTGCTCTGGCAGCCTGTATGGCCTATGTTGACTTAAACCCGGTCAGAGCAGCAATCAGTCAAACCCCAGAAACATCCGACTTTACCAGTGTGAAAAAACGGGTTGAAACGGCAAAACAACACAAGGCCCAACCGAACCAACTGTATCCATTTGTTGGCAATCCCCGTCAGGCTATGCCCGAAGGATTGCCATTTAAACTCACAGACTATCTGGAACTGGTTGAGCTGACTGGGCGAGTGGTTCGGGATGATAAACGGGGCTCGATTGATTTATCGCTACACCCCATCCTGCAACGACTGAACCTCACTTCAGCCGATTGGTTCGATATCGCGACGGGGTGTAAACGCTTTTCAAGTTCCGGCAGGTCAAAGCTCTTGGGGCCGGAAACGCACTCGATACGCCAGCGTTGCTAACCCCATAAATTTTGACTTTTCTTTGTTTGCTTGATGACTCAACCCTGTTTGAGCCAGACAGTTACGCGAAAAAATCCGAGTTTTCCTTCATATTGAACGAAATTACGCCCACAAACCATGTTTTTTCAAGGTGAATAACCGTAATTATCGAAACTAGTTTTTTGTCGGCATTGTCGGTAGCAATCATGAACTCAAATAGTCCTTTTTTGAATGCTTATTTTTCTGGAAGGCCTGCTATTCTTAGGTCAAAGAGTGGCTGTCTTGGTTGGTGCTTCGCCCTTTCGGGTTAACTGTTTGCGAAGGTCAGCCCAGTCCGGCTCCTGAAACCGCCTGGCATGACGGGCATCTGACTGGGGGTAAAACAGTGTAGCCAACTGGCTGTCATCCAGATTTTCCGGCAAAGGCCAGGAGAGGTTTAAGTTTTTAGCCTGTCTGAGCAACGACTGGATACTGCCGACACTCACTTTGGTACTGCGTTGTATCTGGCGGATACTTAATCCCGCCGAGAAATGCAGCCGAAGAACGTCTCTGATTTTACGCATTGTGATCCTTTTCAAACCTAACCCTCACTCGCCAACGAAAAGTAAGGTGTTAAGTTATCAAATTAATAGTGATATCAATGCGTTGATGTGGATTCCGGTGTACTTGAACACCGATTCCGGGAAATGACACAAAAGTGTACTCAATAAATCCGGGATCAGTGTTCAAATGATTCCAGAACAGGTGTTCAAGTGTTTCCGGAATGACTGTTCAGATCCGGCCAGAATACGCAGCTATTCTTGAGTTGATAGGGTGGATGTCTTGGTTTGCTGGTTGGTGTTCGAAAATGTCGTATTGCGTTACAAGACAAAAAAAGCCAATCCCGCATGAAGACTGGCTTTTAAGGGTGGGTGGCCTAGTTAATAAGTAAATCCCATACGGAATTGCCGCCGTTAGCACCCCAACAATTGGGCTAAAAAGCGTTTTAATGATTTTTAGGTTTTGTTATGGGATATCATTTTTTAACTAGAAGACCTTGCCCGTTATCCCAATTGTAACCATTAATAATTAACATTGCTATTTCATCCCAAGAACCAAAACTGTCAGGATTACTCCTCCTAGTCACCTCACTTAGAAGACCGTCGATATCGTTTATATCCAGATATTGCCTGATTTTCACATGACTGACTTTTACAACCATGTTGTCATCAATTATTTTTTGGATTAGTGCTACGTTTAGATCTCTAGTCCAATCCTCTCCCTGATTATATAAATATGCAGCCATATGCAGAGGTACTTTTCTCGTTTGATCATAATGTAAACGAACTGCTTCTAATAGGAGTGAGTTTCCGCCTTGGTTAAAATCAGTACCAATTATTGCCACCAATGGATCCAGATTTATTTCGTCACCAAGCAAATTTTTATCTACAAGAGCTTGTTCTGTCGGTTTCATCTTCGAACCGAATTTTTGACTCCAAGTATTTAATAAAGCCCTTCTTATTTCTCTACTAAGTTCTAATGCTAGTGCATATATTTTTAAAAATGCCAATGTATTCTCAATATCTGATTGAGAAGGGGGAGACAAATCACTATCTCTAATTCTATATTTTCCATCTTCCGGTTGATCTTTATTCCACGCATTTCGTAGCTCGGGGTGAAAATGATCACGTAGATAATGAATTATATCCCAATAGTCTGCTTTATCACTTAACTGCTCTTCTGTGATAATATGCCGATTTGCCTTAATATACTTTATAGCGTCTTTTTTCAGTAACTGAACTGGTTTTCGTGATGAACCTTCTTTCTCCTTAAGCGAAAAACCAGGTCGGTTATCCACAAATTCAAAACCACGCTGCCGATTACTTTTCTTCTGAACAATAGAATTAGCAACAGCTCTACTTTTATTCTCTTTCGGTTTCTCTACTTGTTCATACATATCTCAAACCTTTTTAATTTGGACTTTATCGATTGTTATAGGCTTTGTTCATTGCCTATAACATGCTCGGAAAGTACATAGTGGACTTTATTAACACTATCTTTTTATCAAAACTGGTCTTTTAACGCCCTCTTAGTTTGTTAAAAAGCCACTTCTTATAAATCCATTTCATCCAAGGGAGAGCGAATTCCTGCAAAGCCTTTTGTTGTAACATGTGTGTATATCTCCGTAGTCTTGGAGCTCGAATGCCCCAACAATGTTTGTATATATCTAAGATCTGTCCCGCGCTCTAAAAGATGCGTAGCAAAGGAGTGGCGTAATGTATGCAAAGTGGCCTTCTTCTTAATGCCAGAGTCCTTTAGTGCTCGTTCAAAAATTTTACGTAAACTCGTCGCTGAGTATCGGCCACCTTCAGCTCCTTCAAATAAATATTCTTTTGGTCGATACTGTCGAAAATAGTCGCGTAACATCGTTAAACACTTCTTAGACAATAAAGTCACCCTGTCTTTATTTCCTTTTGCACCTCTAACCATTATGCAGTCCCGCTGTGAATCAATATCTATTACCTTCAATTCAATAAGTTCATTACGTCTTAAACCAGCAGAATAAATACAATAGAGCATAGCTTTATGCTTCAAATTTAGGACTTGTGAAAGCAGTAAAATAACTTCCTCTTCACTGAAAACAACGGGCAGTTTTTTCTTTCTTCTCGGGGCAGTAACAGCAAGGTCACTCAAATCTCGGTTGTATACGGCTTTATAAAAAAGCTTTAAAGCATTAATACTTTGCCGCTGATAGACATCAGAACATTGCTGCTGATCCACCAAGTGAATCATATAGTTACGAATATGTTCATCTGTAATAGTCTGGGGAGCAGCACTTTTAATATAAGCAAAGAATTTTGCCAAAACACTGGCGTAAGTTTTTTGAGTATTATTACTATAGCGCTTCAGCCGCATATGCTGGTAAAACGCTTGTGGAATCAGAGATGAAATGGCACTTGGAATAACATGTGTTCGATGTTCTTGATGCACTTCTATATGCTGAAACTCGGCCAAGGTACCAAACTTCCGATGCAGATATTCCATATGATTATCATAATAAGGGATGTGCCATACTTGCAGAGCGTCACTCCAACACCACCCCTTAATATTTTGTAATTGCATAGCCAAGTTTGGTTTGTTTTTAAGACAAAAAGCCAACCTTGCTGCATCCGACAGATATATTTTTTTAAAGTAAATTATAGGTTTCATCCATGCCACCAAAATACTGTTCATATATACAATTTTAGTTTAGCACTAGTATCGTGGACTTTAAAAGTTAAGTGCCTATTCACTTTTAATTCCTCTTATCCACCATCTGCAATGTAGTGGGTGGCCTAACTTATTGGCGCAATAAGATAGAAGCGCTAGGTCTAAGTGAGTTTTTCGATGTAGTTGTCACGTCTGGAGAATTATCAGTTAAAAAACCCGATCCCATAATATTCAATAAGGCATTAGAACGACTCAATGCGGATGCATCTGATGCTGTATTCATTGGTGACAATCTTAGAGTCGATATGGAACCCGCTAAAAAACTGGGAATGCGAACAGTATGGGTAAATAGTAAAGAAACTGATATCCCTAGCTACGTAGATTTTCGGTTAAAAAGCTATTCGGAATTTACCGAAATATGGCAAGCAATAACAAGGCGCTAATATCTGAAATTCGGAAAACCTTAACAAAGCACGGCAGTAAAAAGCCCGATGAGATCACGCTTCATCGTCGACACGGTTAGATTGTGTGTGAATGAGCACACGTTAGCTGATAGCTGAAAATGGCAATTCTTATGTTTTGGCGTAACGTTTCTCTTTATTGCAAATATCAATCAGTGTTTTATCCTAAATGTTAAATTGATTTAACATACTAGCGGTTTGAACAATGCAGGTCTACAGGTGTTGTGTTTATGGGATGTGATTGAAATATATTCAATTTACAATCACATCATATTTGAAGAATAAAGTGACGGGCTCATCTATTTTATTCAGGCGTGTGATTTAACTTATCGTTAAACCATTGGGTCACACGGTTAATGATCTGAGGCTGATACCAATAGGCATCGCCATGTTTAGCCCCTTTAACCAGCCAGTAATCAGCACCATGATGATGGGCTTTTAGCGCTTTATATAATTGCTCGCTTTGTTTCGGTGATACCAGTGGATCGGCACTGCCATGAAGAATTAAAAAGGGTGGTTTGTCTCCATCAAGGTGTCCCATAGGGCTTGCCTCTAATGCCAGCTTTGGGTCACTTGTAACTGTCGCCCCAGGGAATGAGTGATAGGCTATCCCATGGAGTAATAGCGCTTCAGGGACAGATATGGATGCGTGGACTTTATCAATATTGTGTCCTAAATTTTCACCAATATTCAACAGATTAGATATTCCATAGACAGTTGCGGCAGCCTGTACCTTTGATGAGTGATTCAGGTATTGACCCAGATCCCATTTCTGAACATCTGAAGTCATTGCGACCATCTGAGCCACATAGCCACCCGCTGAGTCACCCAGTACGCCTATTCGGGTGACATCGATTCCATATTCATGGGCATGTTCGCGAAGATAACGAACGGCCGTTTTTCCATCGACTACGGGAGCTGGGAACTGCTCTGGAATGGTTCGGTACTCTGCTGCTGCGACGACAAATCCCTGTTGTGCCAGTGCCATGCGCATTTGAATATATTTATCATGAATGGCGCTGGTAAAACCGCCACCGGGAAAGTAGACAATCGTCGGTTTAGGGGCGTCAGTCCGTGGAACAAGCAGCGTCATTGAGAGTTGCTTCATGGATCGCAGTGATTTGATCTGTGAGTAAATGACATGACTAATGACGTCGATGATCGGGGTGTTGGCTGAGTCTATATCGATAACTTCTGCGCCATCTGTATATCCAAAAAGATGCGTTGGGTTGGTATCCATAAACATTCCTGATAGAAAAAGCTTAAACGATATTATAAGGCCTTAAGTGAGCGTGTAGCTGACTCATTCTCTTTTTTACAACAGACAGAATAAACTACAATTTATTCAAGTGCTGTAGTTATAACTGGATCAGAGACTGAAGGAAAGTGAATATGCACAAGGCTATCAGACTATTACTTTATAGTATATTGGTACTCTGTTTTGGGAGCTTGATTGCAGTGAAGGCTGCAACGCCAGATTATGGCGCGCAATCAGCAGCACTTATTCCAGATAGTGAGCTGACGGTCGCTAAAATGCTTACACTTGCCGTTGAAGATGAATATTTGGCAAAAGGTGAGTATCTGAAAATCATGGAAGAATTTGGGGCTCAGCATCCTTTTTCCAATATTATCAAGGCAGAAGAGCGACATATTGCCTGGTTAAAACCTTTGTTTGTTAAATATGGAGTGATGCTACCGCCTGATCGGGGCGTTGAAATGGCAAAAATTCCCAAAACTCTGGCACAGGCTTATCAGCTTGGGGTCCAGGCTGAAATCGAAAATATTAAGATGTATCAGCGGTTTTTAAAACAGACACTGCCAGATGATGTGAAAGCTGTTTTTCAACATCTTTTAAAAGGCTCTGAAAATCATTTATCGGCCTTTAAACGGGCTCAGTTAAGAAGACGGTAGAAAAACATTTTCATGTCTTGTTGGACTAGATGTTTTAGATGGTCAGAGTGACAAAGAATATATAGGGTATTTATTCTGATTTTGACAACTCTGACCATTCTTTAACTGAGAATAACGGCTTATCTGGATTTAAGAAGTAGAACGCTGAGTTACTTTGCCTTTATATGTTGAACAACAGATGATTCCGAAGACAATAAATATAAGTGACAAGACATGATACATGTGCAGTTTCTCTCCTAAGAACAGAATGCCTAAAATCCCACCGGAAAGAGGGATCCCATGCGTAAATATCTCACTGCGGGTTGTTCCAATCGCCTGAACGCCTTTCCCCCAAAAGACATAAGCCAGCCAGGAAGGGAATACAACGAGGTAGATAACGCCAAATAGAGCCCCCCAGGATGGGCTGCTTACAAAAACAGCCGGGGAGCTCGAACAAAATAGATAAACAACATAAATAGGAATAATGACAATCGTTCCAATCAGAGAACAAAAACCAACAAATGCTGTTTGAGTGAGACGAGGGTCTTTAAGGCGTAATAATGAACAATAGCCAGCCCAACTCAGCGCAGACAGAATGGTCATGACATCACCTAAGCCAAAATGAGCTAAGCCTGAATTACCGTTTGTATGTGCATTAGAGAAGGCTAAATAGAGAACCCCGAATGTACTGACGATGACACCCACGATATTTCGGTAAGAGATCGATTCTTTAAAGAAGACTCGATTAATGAGCAAAACCAGACAGGGGGTACTTGAAATATAAATGGCTGCATTGAGCGAACTGGTATATTGCAGGCCAATGTAAAGCGTTAATGGAAAGAGAACCTGTCCTAGTATTGCATAAACGATATTTATTGGTAACTTTTCGATTAAATAAGGCCATTCACGTTTAATGATCTTAGCGTAAATCGTAAACATGAGTAAGGTTGTCAGTCCCCAACGGATGAAACTTAAAAAGTAAGGGTTAATTGTGTCAACAACGATATGTCCAACGACATAATTCCCACCCCAAAAAATTGAAGCGAATAGTAAAAAAGATAAGGCACAATATACTCCATATATATTAATAATAATTTTTAACGGATTGCATATATCGATAACAAATCCATTATGGTCCATTTAAATTTAGGGTGATTATCTTATAATTGGGGATAAATAATCTTTATTAAGATAAAAAAATAGGATATATGTACCTTATAGGGAAGGTGGTTAAAATGTCAAAAGGATATATATTATATTTATGTATATATATATAAATTATTTAGATGTTTTTAATTATATAATTGAAAATTACTCATCGAAATGGATTTAAATGTTACAGAAGGTTTACTTATTCTATGTTTGAATGTCTATTCAGTGTTGCTAACCTGCTATTCTTTTTATGTCTAACTCATTCATTCTAAGATCCAATCGATTGATTACACAATATAATTGATATTGTGTAATTGTATTGTAAAACCTCTAACTCGCTCTAATGTAGATAGCTTTTTGCAGGAAGTCAGTTATCAGAGAGTATACGAGATCTCTTCGCCATTTATAAATTATGTATTTTGTTAATATACACTATGTATCACTTTTGATGGATTAAGATAAGTTCATCCCCTATTTTTATAAGAGAAAATGAATTAAATACTTTCTATTTAATAGAAATAATCGACTGATATTTATTTGTAAAAGATGTTATATTGAACAATATAATTCATTTTAAATAAATGAAATGACTGATTTAACATAAGAGAATGCAGTGGTTGTATTTAGGTAATAATTTTAATCGATACATGTTTTTCTATAACGATACAATGAAGGGATTATGTCAAAGATAATTTATATGATGCTCGCCATGTTAGGCGGAACTGTGATACCCATCCAGTCTATTATTACTCAGGCATTAAAAACACAAAAAAATGTGAATCAATTAGATGCTACATTTGTATTATATTTAGGAGGGACGATTGTTTCACTGATTGCCTGTTTGCTGATTAATAAAGAAATTGTATTCATGAAATTTAACATATCTGATTGGTGGATGTGGACATCAGGTTGTTTTGGATTTTTTTATATCGTTTTTATGTTTTTGGCATTTCCCCGAATCGGTGTGTCTAATTCATTGGTGCTTGTTTTTATCGGACAAATTATTGCATCGGTCGTTATTGATAACTATGGATTATTTGGTATGCCTAAACACCCGGTCAATTTGATTAAATTATTTGCTTTTGCTCTGATTATTATCGGTGCGTATATTCTGATGACATCAAACGATCCGTCCTAAGAATGTCCAGTCATTTGCCATCGGCTGAGTGGATTAAGATGTTTTTTGTTCGAGATAAAAAACAATGTAGCTGGTTTTTTAGTTTATGATTGGATGAATTGAAAAAGATTTATATCAAATCAATCATTAATCTGGTTAGAATGAATCTGTTGAAAATACAGCTTTGCTGGAGGACTAATGGATATAGTGAAGAAGCTCCATTCTGTGATTGAGAAAATTGGATTAATGATCATCTTGGGCGTGACTGTTCTGGCAGCCGTGACTCAGCTCTATGAGATGTGGGTAAAACAGTCCATTTCTGTGAGTGATATTTTATTATTATTTATGTTTCTTGAATTTATCTCAATGACGCAAACCTACTGGAAGATGGGGCAGTTACCTGTTCGTATGCCGCTTTATATTGCCATGATTGCGATTGCCCGGCATATCATGGTAGAACCGGAGCATATCAATGCACTGAATGTCGCAGAGTATGCGCTGGCTATCGTATTTTTGGGAGTAGCTGTGCTGGTCGTTCGCTACGGGCACGTTAAATTTCCTTATAAAAATACCCGTAGTGAACCCGATGAAGAATAATGACCGGGCAAAGGCCCGGACCTGATTATTCAATGGTACGTATGTAATTGCGCCAATTTTTAAGCTCAGTGATATCTTTAGCCCCTTCAACCGCGCAAGGTTCACTAATAAATCCTGTGACCCATTGACCACTGGCCAGCTCGACTTTACCAAGCCCCAGTGGCGGTGCAATCGCACTTAAAAATCCGGCTAAATGTTCAGCGGGGAGTCGCCAGACTTCAACATCGATTGAGTCACCATTGGATGTATCGCGGATTAACGCCGGGCGTCTTGGCGGATAGTCGGCCAATGCATAAAAGCGATAACATGGCGCGGTGGCTGTCTGACTTAACAGCTCGCCACCTTTGTCTGTCAATTGATGGTTCAGAGCCATACCGCTTAAGTGTGCACCGCAAACGGCGATATCAATGGTGGTTTGTGGTGAAGGCATGGCTCCTTGTGGCAGCTTCAGTTGCTGCTCCCACCGGTTGGCAAGTGCTAACAAAACCGGGTCGCTAAAGGATTGGCTAAATAACGTGATCCCAAATGGCAGACCCTGTTTTGAGCCTTTTGAACGAAAACCGGCAGGCAGTGCAATGGCGGCATAGTCGAGTAGATTCATAAAATTGGTATAAAAACCAAGATTGCTGTTGAAGCGGATCGGCTCCTGATTTAGCTCATCGATGGTATAGATAGTGCCGCTGGTGGGCGTCAGAATGACATCGACTTTAGCCAGTTCCCGGTCTGCCTGCCGCTTGAGAGCCCTGAGTTGGTAAAGGCTCTGGTAGGCATCGACGGCACTATAACGAGCCGCATTGCCAATAATAGTTTGAATGACAGGGAGACAACTTTGATGATGCTCTTTGTAAAAGTCTTGAATGCCGGCCAGACGCTCAGCGACCCAGGGGCCGTCATAGAGTAATTTGGCTGCATCAATAAATGGTGTTAAGTCAATCGGTTTGGGGCGTCCGCCGATGGCTTTGAGATGTTCAATGGCTGACTCAAAGAGCCGAGACGCTTCATGATCACCAAAGAATTCAAGTGTTTTTGTATCAGGAACCCCAAATGTGAAATGACCGGTGGGTTGGTGGATAGCCAAAGGTTGTTCTCGGGCAAACGGGTCATTCTCGTCAAACTGAGCAGCGATGGGCCAGATGCGGGTTAGATCATCGCTGTTGGTGGCAAAAAGCGTCACGCAGTCCAGGCTTTTACAGGCCGGAACAACCCCAGAGCAGCTGATGCGTCCCAGACTTCCTTTTAACCCCAGAATATTATTAAACGAAGCCGGGACCCGTCCAGAGCCTGCGGTATCGGTCCCTAAAGCAAAACAAACTTGTCCACTGGCAACCGCAACGGCTGAACCGGCGCTGGATCCGCCTGAAATATAGTTGGGATCAAAACTATTCTGGCAGGCCCCGTAAGGGCTGCGGGTTCCGACAAGACCTGTTGCAAATTGATCCAGATTGGTTTTGCCGATAGGAATGGCTCCGGCTTCAATCAACCGGTCGACGACAAATGCATTCTGCCCGGGTTCATAGGCATAATCCGGACAGGCTGCTGTTGTTTCGAGCCCGGCCAAATCGATATTATCCTTAATGGCAAAAGGGATCCCATACAGTGGTTTGTCCGCCGGTGAATGGCTTTTGAGTTGTTCCAGATAGCCTTTGAGCTGGGCATCGCTAATTGTAGCGATCCAGGCATGATGTGTATCATTTTTGGCCAGGCTTAAGCAATGGCCTAATAATTCTTCAGGCGTGATGCGCTGATCTAAATAAGCCTGGTGAATGGCGTGAATTGTCATTTCGGTATTCATGGTCATTGCTCCAAAATTAGTAATGGTTGTCCGGCACGGACGGGATGCCCGGCTTCATGGCACACCGAGATGACGGTACCATCGCAGGGGGCGAGCACTTCGATTTCCATTTTCATTGACTCAATGACCATCACAACCTGATTGGCTTTGACGGTTTCATCTGGCGAAACCAAAACCTGCCAGATACTTCCTGAAACAAAGCTTTCAACCGCTTGCTGTCCCTGTGGCAGGGTTAAAAGGGTCTGTTCATCGTCTATGAGTTGATCACTGTCACTGTGAAAATCAGCCTGGCCTGTTTCTTCCCAACGCTGACGTTCGGCTTCAAACGCTATTTGTTGACGTTGTTTGGCGATGTGAATGTCCGCTTCATGACTTTGAAGTAGCGTGTTGTATTGTTCCAGAGAAAATTCAGTTTCTTGAATATCAATGGGATAGTTCCCTTTTGGAAACTCACGCCGGATGGTTTTAAGCTCATCTGCACTGACTTCATAAAATTCAATGATGTCGAAGAATCTGAGCAACCAGGGTTGTTCAAACGCCTCTGTTTTGTGATAGCGATTCCACATTTGCAGGGTTCGGCCGACAAACTGATAACCGCCAGGGCCTTCCATGCCATAGACGCACAGATAGGCTCCGCCAATGCCGACGGCATTTTCAGGGGTCCAGGTTCGTGCCGGATTATATTTGGTTGTGACCAGTCGGTGACGCGGGTCAATCGGTGTCGCCACCGGTGCACCCAGGTAGACATCCCCAAGCCCCATGACCAGATAGCGGGCACTAAACAGAATTTCTTTGACCTGTTCGATAGAGTCTAACCCATTAATTCGTCGGATAAATTCGATATTAGACGGTGCCCAGGGAGCATCTTTTCGAACAATCTGGTCATATTTTTGGATGGCCAGGCGTGTGGCTTCATCATCCCAGGAAAGGGGAAGTCTGACGACCCGGGCTGGAACTTTCATCGAATCGATATGCGTCAGTTCGCTTTCAGCTTGCTCTAAGATGTTGAGCAGTTGCGCAACAGGTAATATGAGATTGTCATAATGGATCTGGAGTGAGCGGATCCCCGGCGTTAATTCATGGATGCCCTCAATCGCCGCTTTTTCCAGCCAGAGCATTAACGCATGAGAGCGAAAACGAAGCCGGATATCTAAAATCTGCGGGCCATATTCGATGAGTAAGTAATCTTCACCACTGGGGCGGTAGACGACCTGTTCACCGAATTGGTCGGCAGTAATGGTTTTTAAGATGGCTGAGTCACTGTGAAAGGGCGTTAACTTAACCGGATGGGCTTGAAGGGTCTCGATATGAGCCAGCTGGGCACGCTCCGCGCGTTCTGCATCGGCCATTGATACTGGAATGAAGTGGACTGTATCACCGGCTTTAAGCTGTCCCATTTTCCACAGATCGGCTTTGATGATCGTCGCCGGACAAACAAACCCCCCTAAGCTTGGGCCATCGGGTCCTAAAATAACCGGCATATCACCGGTAAAGTCGATGGTTCCGACGGCATAGGCATTATCATGTAAATTTGACGGGTGAAGGCCGGCTTCCCCACCATCGGCTCTGGCCCATTGTGGCGTCGGGCCGATTAAGCGCACCCCCGTGCGACTAGAATTATAGTGAACTTCATAATCGTGACTAAAGAGCGTTTCGATATCCTCAGGCGTGAAAAAGTCCGGTGCCCCATGCGGCCCATAAATGACATTGATTTGCCAGTGATTCGTTAATTGGGGCCGACTGGTTGTTGCTAGTGAGGTCCACTTAACAGGTGAAACCTGTTTAGGAAGGTGAAGTACGTCTCCTGCCTGTAAGGTCCGGCCAACATGCCCGCCAAATTGTCCGAGGGTGAATGTTGAACGACTTCCCAGATATTCAGGACAATCGATCCCTCCGTTTAGCAGCAGGTAACTTCGCGAGCCAATCTGGTCTACCTGACCCAGATTTAAAGTTGAACCTGCGGGAATGTCGATGATTTGCCACATAGGCAGCGGCTGTCCATCGAGGCTGGCTTGTATATCGGCTCCGGTGAGAACGATTTGCCGGGATATATTAAAATGGAGTGTCGGCCCGGTTAAGGTTATTTCGATGCCGGCAGTATCGGGTTTATTATTGAGTAACTGATTTCCCAGCCGAAATGAGTAATTATCCATCGGCCCTGAAGGGGGAACCCCGATATGCCAGTAGCCGGTTCGTCCCGGAAAATCCTGGATGGTGGTCTGTGTTCCGCCACTTAAAACATCAAGGGTTGAACTGATATAGCTGAACTGACTTAAACTGTTGGTTCTGAGTGTCCCTTGTTTTAACGGGTCACTCTCCAGTAACTGGAGCAAATAGTGGCGATTGGTTTCGATGCCGTAGACTTCGCTGTCACACAGCATCTCTTTGAGCGTTGCGATGGCCGTGTCCCGATCCGGTTGACAGGCGATCAGTTTGGCTAACATCGGGTCAAATAATGCGGAAATATCGATTCCTGCTTCCAGCCAGTGATCGATGCGCTTTGTTTTCCGGTCTTGTTCGGGGAAGCCGACATGGCTGATTAAGCCGGCACTGGGGCGAAATTGTTTGGCTGGGTCTTCAGCGTACAGTCGCGCCTGAATGGCATGTCCGTGAGGGCGAAGTGGTTGTGCTAGCTGGCTAAGCGGCGCTAAGTTCCCCTGGCCGAGTTCAATCATCCAGCGAACCAGGTCAATTCCATAGACTTGCTCAGTGACACCATGTTCTACCTGTAAACGGGTATTCATTTCAAGAAAGTAGAATTGCCCTGACTTTGCATCGAAAACGTATTCAACGGTTCCTGCACTGCGATAATTGATCGATTGGCCCAGTTTTATCGCCGTATCATAAAGGGACTGGCGCGTCGTATCATCAATTCCCGGAGCCGGGCACTCTTCAATAACTTTCTGGTTACGCCTTTGCGCTGAGCAGTCACGTTCTCCGATGGCAATGACTTCTCCGAGTCCATCGCCAAAAATCTGTACTTCAATATGGCGGGCCTGACAAATAAATTTTTCTAAGAAAACACCGCTATTACTGAAATTATTGGCACTGAGTCGTTTCACTGAATCAAACGCCAGACGGAGCGCTCCACTGTCATTGCAACGCTGCATACCAATGCCACCGCCGCCGGCAGTACTTTTTAGCATTACCGGATAACCGATTTGCTCTGCTTCAATACGGGCCTGGTCAAATGTTTCCAGTAATTCGCTGCCTGGTAACAGCGGAACCTGGGCGTCTTTTGCTAATGTTCTGGCTCTGTGTTTTAGCCCGAAGTCGATCATTTGCTCAGCTGTCGGACCTAAAAATGTGATCTGTGCCTGTTCACATCGTTTTGCAAAATCGGGGTTTTCACTTAAGAAACCATAACCGGGATGAATGGCATCGATACCATGTTGTGTTGCAATGGATAGGATCAGGTCTTGGTTTAGATAGGTTTGGGCGCTGCTTCCATCACCCAGAGAGTAGGATTCATCTGCATTTTGAACGTGTAGGCTGTCTGAGTCAGCCTGATGATAGACACTCACAGCGGTGATTCCCATCGCTTTGAGGGTTCGAATGACTCGGCAGGCTATTGCACCACGATTGGCAATTAACACTTTGGTGAACATAGGTTCAGCTCGCTTTCAGTTTTGACAACGAATCATGTCAGTTGCGCGGGTCGTCCCGCAAAAACAACAGAGTGGTGTTCAAGGTCGTCCTCGCACTCAGATTGGATTAGTCGTTCCACACCAGCGTTTCGATAGGGGTCGGATTATATGCGTTACATGGGTTATTGAGCTGCGGGCAGTTCGAAATCAGTACAATGACATCCATATGTGCTTTGAGTTCGACGTATTTGCCGGGTGCGCTGATACCATCAGCAAAGGTCAGGTTTCCATCGGTGGTGATCGGTACATTCATAAAGAAATTAATATTATGGGTCAGATCCTGCTTCGCCATGCCAAGTTCTGGATGTTCGCTCACCGCCAGAAGCCAGCTATCCCGACAGGCATGCATATGTTTTTTTTCAAGGGCATAACGAACCTGATTACTCTCTGTGGCACATGCTCCACCTAATGTGTCATGGCGACCACAGGTGTCGGCTGTGATGGTCAGCATCGGATTGCATTCATTTGACAAAAGGGTCGAGCCGGTACTGAGATAGACATTACCCTGTTCACGAATGGTATCTGTCACACTATACCGTTCACTTGGATCGGCTGCTGAGTAAAATAAAGTATCGGCGGCCTGGTTGCCTTTTAAATCAACAATCCGCAGTATCTGACCGGCTTTCACCGTGTATAACCAATAGCTTCCTGCATTGACGATTTCACGATAGATTGCATCGTCTGTTTTGAGTGAACTTTCAACAATCATAAGATAACTCCTGGAATTAAAGGTGAAGGCCTAAGTTGTAACGATGGGTATTTTTGAAACCTCGACCGTTTTCAAGGCATGAATTGAGGCATCGATCATCTGATTGAACCGGATCACTCTTACGAACTTCATAGATGATGCCCTGATGGGGGTAATCTGAGGCCGGGTTCAGTGGGTGGGGGCAGGTATTCATGACAACCAGCGTTTCCATTTCAAATCGTAACGTGATTGAGTGGCCGGCTTTAGCATGATGTTGGGCAAATTGTAGTGAGCCATCATCTGCTGTTGATACCTTGCTAAACAAGTTGAGGTTAGCGGCCAGATCCCGGGCACTAAGGCCATACTTGGCTATTTCAACTAAAAAACTGTCATAGCCGTTTTGTTTCCAGTCGTTGCGATCGCTCTGGTAGTCGCGGGCTCCCCAGCGTTTAGCAATCATGGCACTGTGCGTCGTTCCTGAGACGGTATCAATCCATCCGGTATCATCCTGGATAATTGAGCAAAAAATACGGCCCATGTCGGAGTAAAGACAGTGTCCGGTTGTCAGCTTAAATGTGTGTTGGCATTTAAGCGTGTCAGGTGCGTTATAGCGTTCAAGCAGATTACGAGGGTTGTAAAACAGCATCCCGACATTGGCCCCGCCTTGTGGGTCAGTCAATTTCAGTTCGCTGCCTGGCGCGAGTGTTAAAGACCAGTGGCTGTTAGCTGGCAGCGTGTCTTCGTAGAGCAGTTCGCTCATGATGAGTTTCTCCTTGTTTGATCGTATGGTTAATGGTGGATATTGCATCATCAGTCAGACTTTGATGGTTTAGTTTTATGTCATATGTGATGCGGGCTCCAAAGCGTTCCGGGGCATGCGGGTCGTGACGAATTTTATCGAAAACCCAAAGCCGGCTTCCCAGTTGAAACCCTTCTTTGAGATCATGTGTGACCATGAAAATAGTTAGTCCCTGCTGTTGCCAGAGTTCGTGAATCAGCTTATGCATATCGGCCCGAATACCAGGGTCTAATGCGCCGAAGGGTTCATCGAGCAGTAGAATTCGGGGATGTTTCATGAGTGCCTGGGCAATGGCCAGTCGTTGTTGCATGCCTCCGGATAACTCATGAGGATAACGATGCATCGCATGTTCTAACCCAACCCGGGTGAGCATCTGCTCCGCTTTTTCTCTGGCGTGTTGTCTGGGGTTAAAAAAGAGTTTTCCCAGCCATTTTGAGCCGCTGAGTTCATCAGCCAGCATGACATTGCCCAATGCACTCAGATGTGGAAAAACCGAGTATTTTTGAAAGACAATGCCCCGGTGTTCATCTGGTTGATTCGGAATCGTCTGGCCATCCATCAAAAGCGTTCCACGGGTGACCTGTTCGGTGCCTAATAACAGCTTTAGAAATGTACTTTTGCCGCAGCCAGATGCACCGACTAAGGTAATAAATTCCCCGGGGGTAATCGATACGCTGATCCGCTCGAGAACGCAGGTCTCGCCATATTCTTTACTGATATTTTTGGCTTCAAGAATGGGGGAAGTCATACGTTATTCCCTCCGTTTAAACTGAAGTACCAGGGAAACGCTTTGCGTAAGAGTGTTTTTAGTAACCAATCCATAATAAAGGCCAGAAAAGTGATCCAAACGACATAAGGCAGGATGATCGCCATATCCAGATAACGCCGGACTAAAAAGATGCGATAGCCAAGCCCGTTGGTGGCAGCAATCGCTTCGGCGGCGATTAAGAACAACCAGGCACTTCCCAGCGTCAGGCGGACTGCTTCAATGAGCCTTGGCAGAACTTGAGGTAACAGGATCCGCAGCAGAATCTGCCAGCTTGATGCACCTAATGTTTGTGCTTTGATAAGCAGTTCATCGGGTAAACTTATCGTTTTTAGTTGTAGATCCCGGATTAATATCGGGGAAACCCCAATCACAATGAGCATGACTTTTGCCAGATCACCTAAGCCGAACGTGATAAATAAGATAGGCAAAATAGCCATGGGTGGAACCAGTGATATCGCGGTGACCAATGGTGAAAGTGGGGCGCGAATCAGAGGAATCGCGCCGTTCAGTAACCCGACGATTAACCCTAAAAGTGCGCTGATACCGACTCCCATAAGGAGTAACTGCAAACTGGACCAGGTATCACTCCACAACACATATTCTCCGGTACGCCGGCTGGGAATGAAGGCCACGCGGTAAATTGCCTGGCCAATGCTATCCAGAGACGGTAACAATTTGTCATGTGGATTGACGGCCAGCCTGGCATCCGAATGGATGACATAGAGCAATAAAATTACGACAAAAGGGAGCAGGCCAAATATCAGGCGACTAAAACGATCAGGTTTGCGGTTAATCAGTCGGGTCATTCCCAAAATACCTCAGTTAAATGCTTATAACTTGCCTTCGGCGGCCAGTTTCATATAGGTCGGGTCAAAACGCAGTTTAATATTGCTTTTATCACCAAATGTTCCGGCTGGGGTTTTAATGCCAATAAATGTTGCATCAGGGGCGCTATCGCCTAATAAACCATGGCCAAATGAGAATTTAGCAATGCGAGCCATCGTCATTTTGAGCTTAGGACTGGTTGTTTCCTGAACGGCTTTATCGGGCGCGTAGAACATATAGGTGGTTTTGAGCTGACTTTTATAGTTAGCCAGATTGGTGCCTGATGCTTTAGCCATCATACGCAATGCTGCGTTTGCTTTGGCATTTTTGGCGGTCATGATTTTCATGGTTTCATACCAGGCGCCGGTGAGCGCTTTGGCTAGTTCAGGGTGTTTTTTCAGGACCTTTGTTTTAACAACCATTAGATCTTGAATTTCACCAGGGATCATATGAGAGCTAAAGACTTCATGGGCACCCGGTTGTTTTTTAATGACCGATAGCATCGGGTTCCAGGTGACTGCGGCAGTGACATCGGAGCTTTGGAATGATGAAACAATATCGGAGTCAGAGGTATTGACCAGTGTGACATCTTTTTCGCTCATGCCTTCAAACTGAAGTGCGCGGGCCAATAAATATTCAGAAACACTTAGTGAGACCAGGTTAACACGCTGACCTTTAATATCTTTTAGCGATGTTTTCCCTTTAAGAACGATCCCATCATTCCCATTCGAGTAATCTCCCATGATAATTGCGCTGGAATCAACCCCACTGGCTGCTGGAATTGTCAGTGCATCCATATTGGTCATGGCACATCCTACAAATTTTCCGGCGGTATATTGGTTGATGGATTCGACGTAATCGTTGACCTGAACGAGGTTGATTTTAATATGGTATTTATCGGCCCATTTTTTCAGAATGCCACTTTGGGCTGCATAGTCCCAAGGCATCCATCCTGCATAGATAGACCAGGCAATGTTAAAGGTTGGTTCGGCGGATGCTCCCAATGAAAATACGAGCACCAAAGGTAATAGTAACCAGCGAATTTTAGCGCAGAATCTTTTGTGTTGCATCTTTCCCTCCCTTGGGAACGGTATTAAAAATTCGAGAGATCAGGGCTGTGCGCCTATGGTCTCCCGGGCTTTTATCCCGCCGTGTAACCTCTGGGAGGTCGATAACTCTCGGACCAGTCATCAATACAAAATAGATTGATCGGAACCCTAGTTATCTATTGAATAAATTGTATCAGCACAGAGAAATCAACGTGACAACACGCCGTGATCACTCAATGTCGCATATGAAGTTAAGCAATATATGGGCCATCAATTTATCTATATGAAATTCAAATAGTTTTTTTAAATTCATTGGATGATGAAATCGATAAGAATGAATAAAATGCACGAATATAGTTCACCATCTTGGGGCATGCTCCAAATACTGTTTCACAGTTCTGGTGATTTTCAGATTCGTTTCGGGTTCATTAAAATGCTGTTTGGGGATTTGTGATAGCTGGTGCACTGCGATGGTGAAGTTTTACTTTGTGCCGTGCGACAATGACGCGTTTTCTGAATCATTGATGATATGCTTAATGATGGAGTGGGTTTATTGAAAGGATTAAGATGATTATTTCAGCATCTGAGAGAATTCCCGGAAAAAAAATCAGCCAACATTTTGGACTGGTGACCGGAAACGTGGTTCGTAGTAAACATGTCGGGCGAGATATTATGGCTTTTTTAAAGAATATCGTCGGGGGTGAAATCGTGGGCTACACCGAAATGCTCAGCGAGGCCCGTGATGTTGCTTTGCAACGGATGGTTGAGCAGGCACAAAAGCAAGGGGCAAATGCGGTCGTTAATGTCCGTTTCAATACCAGTTCGATTTCAAATATGATGTCTGAAATTTTAGCATATGGCGACGCTGTTGTGTTATCCCCTGAGGATGCTTAAAGCATCACCCAGTGTCTGGATGATATTTCCCGGTAATGGCGCTTGGGAGGATCAAAGTTGAGTGGTCGAATCGGGCTTTTTAACTCTTGAGTTGATAGTTTACGGCGACTTTTGCGCTTAGCGGGGTCTGCAACTGGAACTTCGTTAAGTATTGTTTTATCTGCAACCCGTTTGTCCTTTTTGGGCTGGGCGTTCAGCCGCCGATGCCTGAATAGGGAACCATGATGAGCGATGGGCGCAATTTCTTAGGCGTTGATATTTATGTTTCTCTTTTCCCCGGGGTGGCTTTTAGGTCGCTGTACTGGGCTTTTATGTATTAGGCGATGGATAACGTGACTTATTGGATAGTCGAGCATGAGTGAACAGGAACAATCGGCCATATTCTGTGCTGATATTGGGGGTTCTTTTGTTAAGTTTGGTGTTTTTAAGGGCTCTGGTGAAATTATTTTTTTAACTAAACGTCCGATTCCCAGTGATAGTTGGGAGGCATTTGTTCATCTTTTGGCAGCTTTGCTGGATGAATATGCAAAGGATTACCCTGAAGGATGTCCTTTAGCCATATCGACAGCGGGTATTATTAATAAGCACTATGATCATGTTTTTGCAGGGAATATCCCGGCATTTGGTGATCATCAGTTTTGTCAGGAGCTCAGCGCGTTTTTACATCGTCCGGTTGTCGTGGCCAATGATGCCGATTGTTTTACTCTAGCGGAGGCAACAATGGGCCAGGCAAAAGGGCATTCGATTGTATTCGGTGCTATTTTGGGGACCGGTGTAGGTGGGTCGTTAGTGATCGATCAACGGATTATTCAGGGAACAACCGGAATGACCGGCGAATGGGGGCATTCGCCGATTACACAGACACAGCTCAAAGTTCGTGATCAGGTCATTGACTTGCCACGGCTACCTTGCAGTTGTGGTCAGGTGGGTTGTCTGGATACTTATGGCGGGGCCCGGGGAATTGAGCGTTTATATCAGATGATTACAGGCCAGATTAAAAGCAGCCGGGATATTGTCTCTGATTGGCATCGCCGTGAATCTGGCGCAACAGAGACGATTGATTGCTGGTTAGCGATTGTGCGTGAGCCTATGGCTTTTGTTATTAATCTTTTGGGGGCATCTATTGTGGTTGTCGGAGGTGGGCTGGCTTCCGATCACCAATTGGTTGGTGCGTTGGACAGACAGGTGAGGCCACTTCTGTTGGCAAATACATCGAAATCGATCGTTGTTCCCGGAGAATATCATCAGAATGGCGGTTTACTTGGAGCCGCAATTTATGCCAGTCAACAGTAGAGATAATGGCTGCGTTATTAGAGGTGTGTTGTTACGGCATTGATGATGCCATCATTGCTGCTAAAGCCGGAGCCCACAGAATTGAATTATGTGCAGGGGCCAGCGAGGGGGGGGAATTACGCCCTCTTATGCTGTATTGAATCAGGTTGCATCTCTGATTCAAAGGCCTGTATCTGTCATGATCCGCCCCTGGGGGGGGATTTTTGTTATAGCACCTGTGAAATCGATATCATATGTCAGGATATTGAATGGGTCCGCAAACTGGGATTTTCCAGCGTGGTTTTTGGGGCATTAAATCCACAGGGATAGCTTGATGAGCATGTCTTATGAAGGCAAGTGATGGATTACAGGTGACATTTCATCGCGCTTTTGAAATGGGCTGAGATCTGCTCGGTATGACCAGACAATTAGCAAAGATAGGCTTGTCCCGAACTTTAACATCTGGACAACAAACAACGGCTCTCAGTGGGTTGTCGCTTTTAAATCAACTACAGAAAATCTAATTATTATGCCTGCAGGCGGGATTCGGGCAGATAATATATCAGCATTTCTGGATACAGGTTTTCCTGAGTTACATCCTTCAGCAGATAGATGGTTCGTTCTCCTATGACGTTTATGAATCCCCGGGTCTCTATGGCTGTCCAAAGCAATGGTCATCATGAATATTCTCGCCAGACAGTTAGAGGCGAACTGATTAGAGATATGTTAGAACTAATTGAAAATCATAAATAAAACCAATCAATTAATGTCAATTTAATAAAATTAGAAACAATACGGTAAACTGCCGATTGCTGATAATGAAGGACTCAAGTAAACTTTCTTTTACACTATTTTAATGGATGAATTTCTAATCTTATGGTTGATATTTCGAATTGGGAACATGCTTTGTTGAGTCATTTGGCAAAAGCCCTGGGTCAGGGATGGCTAGTAGAATTGTTGCTGATTATCGGGATGACATTACTGACAACATTGATTTGGCGGATCATCGGTAAGCGGATCTTAAAATTTACCGAGCGTTCACATACGCACTGGGATAATATCTTGTGGGATGCGTTAAACGGCCCGATCAACTGGTTTATTTTACTGCTTGGCGTCAGTATGGTTGCCGATAGTGTCGCCTCCCGGATTGATTCAAATTTTGGCACTTATATTCCAGGTATACGGCAAGTGCTTTTGGAATTGCTTATTGCTTGGTCTGCATGGCGAATTACCAATAGTGGGGAAGACGAATTTATTCGTCGGGGAAAAGATGCAACCACGGTTCAGGCTGTTGGTAAGTTGCTTAAAGCTACGATTATCGTCATTGTACTACTGACTGTTTTTCAAAGCCTTGGAATTAGCGTTTCTGGTTTACTGGCATTTGGCGGGGTCGGTGGCTTGGTTATAGGTATGGCAGCCAAAGATTTACTCGCAAATTTTTTTGGCGCGTTAGTTGTGTATCTGGATAAACCATTTAGGGTGGGAGACTGGATACGAAGCCCAGATCGTCATATTGAGGGAACCGTCGAGCGGATTGGATTCCGGGTGACTAAGATTCGAACATTTGAACAGCGGCCTTTATATGTCCCCAATGCTGTTTTTACGCAAATTTCAGTTGAAAATCCATCGCGGATGCTTAGCCGTCGTATCCATGAAACCATTGGTATCCGTTATCAGGATGCGGCCCAGTTAGAATTGATTGTGAATCAGGTTAAATTAATGCTTGAACAGCATGTCGATATCGATCAGAGCAAAACGCTGATGGTTAATTTCACATCGTTTGGTGCATCCAGCTTAGATTTCTTTATTTATACGTTTACTAAAACGACTAATTGGGTGGAATATCACCGAATTAAGCAGGAAATTATGCTGAATGTTCTGGATATTATCCATAAGAACGATGCTGATTGTGCATTTCCGACTCAGACCATACATATTGAATCTGTACCGGTATCCCCTGAACCTGTCGCGTAATTCTATTTGTATCATGAGGGATCGGCTTTTAAGGTGTGAGTCGATCCAACGCGATAGAAATTAAACTGCATTGATAAGATTGGATATAACCGTGCATCAATATGATGCCAGACTAGCCATGCAGATGGCTTCATGATTATAAAAAACAACAGAAGATGATGCCGACTTAATACTGTAATGTTATTAAGGCGTTAGCTAAAAAAGCTGAAAACTTTCCTTATGCTATTGAAGCAACTGTTGACTCTCTTAAAGCAAATCTACTCTCTTCAACATCTGTCGATGCCTTAATTGCTTATGAAGACGGCAAACCCTGTGGCTTTGCTGTTTATTATTTCATTTTTTCAACGACAACGGGTCAAAATGAATAATGAGTGAAGTGATGGCGATAGTGATCGTATGTCACCAGTCTACTTATCGAGATTTCGAAATTTTTTATGCCGATCTGAGGTTAATTTAAATATGATGTATGCAGGGCAAGATCACGAATGTTTTTTGAACAGTTTTTACCTGCTGTTTAGACAAGATTCGAGCAGATATTCATCAATTTAAGCTTAAATTCACAGTCATGCTCTCACTTTGGATATTTGTGTTTTCTAAAATGTGTTAATTATGATAAACATTTGTATAAATATAGCAATCATGTTTCTAACAAAAAGCAATGGTTTTATTTTTTACACTTACATTTGAGCAATTAAAATTTCAATTGATCAAAAAATAACTTTACAAATATTTATATTTATATCAGCATATACCTATACATAGACTTACTAAGTCATAATGCTTAATCATTAGTGTGAATCATTATCGGTAAATTAGTTGATTTTGTTTAAGCTAAATTGATAATTCTGGAATATATTCATTGACAATGACATGGGGACTGCTCATCGGTAAAGATCTCTTCTAATTATATTTTTTATGTGTTTTTTGGTATCTAATCTCTAATTCTGAATGTTGGAAGAAATGGTTGTGCCTGCATAGGGTTTAGATGGTGGATTCGTTAAATATTAAAAATTTAGATTGAGCCACTGCAAGTTGACGAAATTTAATAAAATTTATTAGATTTTATATCTGTGGATGGTTCATCTGATGGAAGTGGAGGAATCTTAGATGTCTCTATTTTAGATAACATTTATTTTTATCCTTTAGGATATCAAATAGTAATAAGCCATATACGAAAATTCATATTAACAATATCTTTATCTCCGAATTTATTATTTGGGGAATAGTAAAACTATGTCTAAATTCCGAACTTGTTAGTTATGGATATTCTGTATTTGAAATATATAGAATATATAGGTGTTTATATCATGAAAGCATTTTCTTTGCGTCGAAAGTATCTGTTAGGGGTCGGTTTAAGCTGTATGAGTTTAGCTGCAATAGGTGCAACGACTTCGTCATCACATTTATTAAGCTCTCCCATTGTGACTACATCACAAAGTAGTAAAATTAGTCAAAATCTGCAGGAAGCATTAAATCAACAACAGAACCTTTCAAATGTCTTATCGGGTAAAAAAATCATTGCAAATCTGCAATTGAAGAATATACCATCTAATTTAAAACAGCAGTTATCATCATTAGGGGTTAATGTTCTTAGTATCTCTAAAGATTATAATCAAGCTGCTGTAGCTGTTACCCGCCACTCAAATGTTAAATCATTAATTAAACTCCCGGTATTATTGCACGCGTCACTTGTGAGTGGTGAAGGGAGTGGTACGGGAAAAGCTTTTAATAGAGGATATAATTCTATAGGAATGGATAGACTGGCTAAGTTGATGCCAAATTTAACCGGAAAAGGTATCCGTATTGGTATTATTTCTGGCAGTTTTTCTCATACCAGTGGTGTTAGGGGATCGGATACGACGCCTGCTAAATGTAAAGCAGGAATTCTGGAAAATGCAAAAGATCAATTAACCGGTGACCTTCCGGCAAAAGTGGATATTCAGGGGGATTCTTGTTCCTCTTCTTATTCTGGTGAAGATGAAGGTGCCGCGATGGCTGAAGTTATTCATGATATCGCTCCGGGTGCTGCGATTTCATTTCACAGTGCTGCGCCAACAAGTCAGGAGACCTTTGTTAACTCGTTAAATGATCTATGTAAATCCAAAGCGAATGGTGGCCCAGGCGTCGATATTATTGTTGATGACGCATTTTATTTTGGAGAGCCTTATTATCAGGAAGGTATTACTAATCAGGCTATTCAGAACTGTATAAAAAAAGGCGTGATGTACTTTACTATCGCAGGAAATGATGCAGATCGCGATTATCAGTTCAAATATAAAGATATTAACCCCAGTATCCGTGATGCTCATTCTGCTACAGGTACTAAAATAACTTATGGTGATGATTTTCAGGAGTGGCCAAATGGTAGTGCCTTTTTACCGATTACCATCCCTGCTAATTCGAAGTTTCGGGCAGATTTAACCTGGAATCAGCCTTATATCAGTTTTCAAAAAAATAAAGTGAATTTCCCATTAATCGATTTTGATTTATTTTTGTTTAGAAAAAATTCAAATGGGAAAATGTCTCAGATTACCTATAGTGATAACCATCAGGGAAAAGGATATTATAATGATCCTTACGAACAGGTTGGTTATAATAATACCTCAAGCTCAACGGTGACTGTATATTTAGCGGTGAACCATTGGTCTGGCAATACCGATTTTATTCCTCAGGATAAAAATGTGCCTGTTTTACTTGATCTACGTTTCCCTGAACCGACCTCTGATGATATTAAAGTGGGTGGGGGCGTGACCTTTAATGCGCCGGTGATGAATGGACATGCCTGGACAAAAGGTGCGATTACTGTTGGTTCAATGCCATGGAACTGGAGTATTTATGATGTCGCACAAAATAAGACGAAACCAGAGACTGAGAGTTCAAAAGGTGCTTTGACTCATCAGTTTTATTTTAATGTTAATGGTGATTTAGACCTTTCTACACGTAGTGGTCCTACATTGGCAGCACCAGATGGTGGGGATACGACATTTTTTGGAAAAGATGATCCTTCATCGTGGGACATTTACGGAGAGCCCGATGGTTATCCTAATTACTATGGAACTTCAGCAGCAGCTCCGGTGGCGGCTGCATTGGCTGCAGTATTGAAACAATATGCAGGAAAAGACGTCTCGAATTCCCTAATTCGTAAAGCATTGGTTTCTACTGCCCATGATGTTTATTCTGGTCGTGCGAGTAAAGGCTGGGATCCTGTTACTGGTGCAGGTGAAGTGGATGCTGTCGCTGCCTTTAAATATCTAAAAAAAGAATTGGGAAAACAATAAACTAAGTTTTTTTGTTATTGAAAAGGCCACCGATCTGAGTGGCCTTTATTGTTTTAGCAATTTCAATAAACCTAAATAACCTCAACTTGGGATAAGAAGACTTTTTCTGATAGGGATTAAAGTCGATTTCGACGTTAAATTCTACATCAGAAAACAAGGCTGATATATTATGAATCAATCGTTATTCATTGTGACTTCTTATCCCGAGTTGAGGTTTTTTTATGAAAAAGGTATTTGAGATTCAAGTTGAAGTTGCAAAGCCAATTCTGGTTGGCCAGGATGAAATATCTGGCAGACGGCAACTCATTCCTATTTTATCCGGGAAATTAATCGGTGAACAATTCAATGGCATTGTATTACCCGGTGGTATTGATAGTCAGATTATTCGTCCAAATGGTATTTGTGAATTATCAGCCCGGTATGCAATTCAACTGGATGATGGTGAAGGGATCTATATAGAAAATAATGGAATAAGAACCGTTCCTGAGCCTTATATTGAACAAGTGAAGCGAGGCGAGTTTATTGATCCGGCTTTGTATTACTTTAGAACGACGCCAACGTTTGAAGTCTATAGTGAGAAATATTGCTGGCTCACGCACTATGTCTTTTCCTGTCAGGCGAAGCGATTGCCGGATCAGGTGATATTAGAATTCTTTCAGCTTTGATATTTCAGGTAAATCCGATATGAGCACACTGGTTGAGTTAGCTGTGCAAGAGCTAATTAAAACATATCATCCTCATACGATTATTCTTTATGGTTCCCGGGCAAGAGGTGATTCAACGGCGCAGAGCGATATTGATATTGCCTGTTTTCGTGATGAATCAGAAGAAGTTAAGGACGCCCGGTTATTCTATGATGTTTATTTAGATGCCTGGGTTTATCCAACATCATCACTTAATGATATATCGTCTGGTACTTTTCGGTTTGGTGATGGGTACGTGGTTTTGGATGAGCGGGGGCTGGGAGAACCTTTTCTTAGACAGATCCGAGAAAAATTAGCTAAAGGACCCGCTCTGATCAGTCAGGCTGATCGTGCCTATTTAAAGCAATGGATCGATAAGATGCTCTCCCGGGCTTTAATCGATAATTTAGACGGGCATTACCGGCGGACCTGGCTGCAATTCGAGTTATTAAATATCTATTTTGAACTTCGGGGAATGTGGTTTCTGGGGCATAAGAAAAGCTTTAACTATTTGCAGCGCCATGATCCGCAGGCTTATTGTTTATTTGAGGCAATGTACTGTCATCCTGAGTGTATCGATAACCTGCAACCATTGGTTTGTTATGTCTTTGATGAAAAACCAAATTGTTCAACTAATTGATCATGCAGGTGATTATGTTTTCTTTTGACAAAAAGATAGATTAAATTTTTATGTCTATCTAAAAAAAGTAAAGCGGATACTTTATTTTATGTAAAACTCAATAAGCCTGTCATAAGTCAACCCGGAGGAATTCATGAAGGCATTATTCAATGGAGTTTGTGCTTTGCTAATATTGCTGAGTTTGAACTGCTTTGCTGAGCAAACGGTTCGAATTGGGACATGGAACATGGAATGGTTGGATGGTGGTGCATCACCCAAAGGACCTTCCCGCAGTGATGAAGATTATGAAAAAATGGGAGCGATGTTTAAAAGTGCGGATATGGATGTCATGGCATTTGAAGAAGTAGGGACAAAGTCGGCGTTAAAGAAAGTGATCGGTAGCGATTTTAATATTGAAATGTCAACCCGTGCTACGGAGCCACCTGATGAAGGAGAATGGATACAATATACAGGATTTGCGATTCGTAAAGGTATTTCATACAAGCGTCATGCGGATGTCAGTATGGATGTCAATAATGATAATCATCTACGTAATGGTGTTGATATCACGTTATATCAGAATGGAAAAGCTTACCTGCGGTTATTGGCCGTTCACCTGAAAAGTAGTTGTTTTTATCAGAGTAAAACGTATTCGTCATCATGTAAAACATTGGCGAAGCAGGTTGTTGTTTTACATAAATGGGTGAAAGCCCGTGAAGGGGAGAATGTTTCGTTTGCTATTCTGGGGGATTTTAACCGGCGGATGGCTGATAATACCAACCATTGGTTTTTAAATGAACTTGAAGGGGTCGATGATGACTATGTTCAGCTTTATCTGGCAACACAGGGCAAACATAGCAAATGTTGGAGTAAGTCGACGAGTTCTTCCGGTAAAGTGACCATGCATCAATATACCAAATATATAGACCATATCGTTTTTAATGATCTGGCCCAACCATCAGGCCTGAGTTCAAGTTTTAAACAAACGACCGTCAGTAAAGCTCAGGCAAAAGCCTATAATTTAAGTGATCACTGCCCGATCTCTATTGAGTACGAACCTTATTAATTTTGATTTTTTTTATGGTCGATGAAAGGCAATCAACCTCAACGTCGGACTGAATTCTATGTCGAAAACGTTTTATTATCCTAAATTGAGGTTCATAGGTTAAAATCCTGGCTATTGGTCAGCTTTTTATTTTGCAGATGACACAAGGTGGGTTGCACAGAGTTTATTCCCTGTTGGATCCCGCAAATAGGCCAGGTACATTTTTCTTTCGCCATTATCCCGAATACCCGGAGGGTTTTCACAGGAAGTTCCTCCGTGAGCTATTCCGGCGGCATGCCATGCATCCACCCGTTCAGGGCTGTTGACTTTAAAACCAATGGTCATGCCATTGCCATGTGTTGCTGGCTCTTGATTTATCGGTTTGGTGATTATGAAGACACCATCAGCGCCTCTATAAAAACAACGTCCTTTCTCATCAATGACACCTGGTTCATAACCCAAAACCTCCATTATGGCATCATAGAAATGCTTTGATTTTTCAATATCGTTTGTACCAAGCATAATATGGCTAAACATCGTTCATCCTTTATTGTCTTAAGGGGATTAATCTACTTTGCAGCATCGAGATTCGAATGTCTATCCCTTTAATATATTCATACATTTCATGTGGATAATAAGAACCTGGCTATGAAGTAAGCTAAGCTGTTGCACAGATGCTATAGCGCTATGAGCCCCACAATTTAATTGCTATTTCTTGTACCGGCTAAGGTTGATTTAAATGTGTTAAAAAACACCCATAATTTTATTTTTAATCCTCTATAGCCTGTTTTTATAACTATTTGAGCTGCACTCTGGCCAGAAAGATGAAAATCCGTGATCACTGTAGAAGAATACAAATTATATACATTGTATAAAACAAATAATAACAAAAAATAAACAGGCATTTTTTCGCGTCTGCTTTAGGCCGGTTAGCTTTGACACTAAAGTAGAGTGGTCGTGATTGAATGCCAATTATTCTAATACAGGCCCAATGGGCTTTCTCTACAGGAATACCTTATGTTTAACTGGACCTCAACCCAGCGAAACGTTGCTTTTGCTAGTTTTGCAAGCTGGACGTTAGATGCATTTGACTTTTTTATCCTTGTCTTTGTTTTAAGTGATATTGCGGGTAATTTTCACACTTCGGTAACAGAAGTGTCGTTGGCTATCATGCTGACTCTGGCTGTCAGGCCAATTGGCGCTCTAATCTTTGGTCGGCTGGCTGAGAAATATGGGCGGCGACCTATTCTTATGACCAACATTATTTTGTTTTCAGTGTTTGAATTACTTTCAGCCTGGTCGCCAACATTTATGGCCTTTATGATCTTCAGGGTTTTGTATGGGATAGCGATGGGCGGTATATGGGGCGTAGCTTCTGCTCTGGTGATGGAAACAATACCTGATCGCTCTCGGGGGCTGATGTCAGGTGTCTTTCAGGCAGGATACCCGGCCGGATATCTGCTTTCTTCGGTTATTTTCGGTCTGTTTTATTCGGTGGTTGGCTGGCGGGGTATGTTCTTAATTGGAGCGTTACCTATTTTATTATTGCCGTATATCTATTTTAAAGTACCTGAATCACCTGTTTGGTTAAGTGCCCGGCATCGTAAAGAGAAAGTTGCGTTGTGGCCGGTGATTCGTCAGAACTGGCGTGTCTGTATTTTCATGGTGGCATTGATGACATGCTTTAATTTTTTTAGCCACGGAACCCAGGATATGTACCCGACATTTTTGAAGGTACAGCAACAGTTTTCAGCCCATACCATCAGTATTATCGCAATTAGTTATAATATTGCTGCTATTCTGGGCGGAATATTTTTCGGTTCTATTTCTGAAAAAATTGGCCGTAAAAAAGCAATTATAATCGCTGCAATTCTGGCTTTGCCTGTTTTACCTTTATGGGCGTTTTCAAGTGGCTCTTTGTCTGTCGGTATCGGCGCTTTTCTGATGCAATTCATGGTTCAGGGGGCATGGGGGGTTATTCCTACCTATTTGAATGAATTGGTCCCTGCCGGGGTACGGGCTATATTACCAAGTTTTGTCTATCAGACCGGGAATTTACTGGCTTCGGTGAATGCAACGATGCAGGCACATATTGCTTCAACCCATGGCGGAAATTATGGCCTGGCGATGGCTATTGTTGCAGGAACGGTTGCTGTTCTGATTGCTTTATTGGTTTCTTTCGGGGGACGGGAAACCCGTGGAATGAAAATGTCAGAAGCTACGGAAGCTTAAATTAACCTTTATTTGGTATAAGAAGGCCCGCGATTGCGGGCCTTCTTATTTGAGAGGATTTAAACGCCTAATTTGTGATGATAGTAATGCTTAATGGCGTTGAGCTTAGCCGCAGCTTCCTGCGCTTTATTGAAATTGCCTTCGTTTGCATATTCCTGAGCGATAGCAATTTGTTTGAGAAGTTTGTTGATCCCTTCCCGATACGCGACCCGCATTGGATCTGTTGCAGGTTTACTCGCTAAAAAGTCAGGCACGCTGTTTTGCGCTTTTTTAACGGCAGTGTCTAATTTGGTAAGATCGACTTTGATGTCGGCTAAGGTTTTATCGTCCATTACGGCCCGATAGCTTTTTGCCATTTGATGCATGATCACGCCAACATCTTGCCCGGCAAAAGCTGGCAGACTAAGCATAGAGGCGGCAAGAACAAACAATGCGATTATTTTCTTCATATATTTCCCCTGATTGTAGTGTACATGGTGTGACTTATTATCCTGAGTTTATGAAAATCAACGAAAAAGTTAAAAACATTATGCTCCATAAAAGGTGAAAAATTGATCCAGTTGTAGACTATTTTTTATGACTCTGCGTTCTTTTTTTAGGTTTGCTTGTCGCAGTGTTCATTTTTGTTTTTTTCTTTGCTTTAACCTTTTTAGGTATTTTTGTCGGAACTTTATGACTAGGGCGTAAAGAATCAATAATTCGTCTGCGAATCCGGTTATGCGTATATCGTTCTATTTTCCCGAGGATAACCAGGTCATGAGCTTCGACAAGGCTGACAGCACATCCTTTTTTACCGGCTCTGGCTGTTCTGCCAATGCGGTGAACATAAACATCGGCACTACGGGGCATATCATAATTGAAGACATGAGTGATATCCGGAATATCAATACCTCTGGAGGCAACATCGGTTGCAATCAGTGCTCTGACTTTTCCTTCTTTTAATCGATCCAGTGCATTGCTGCGACGGGACTGAGACATTTCTCCACGAAGGTAGGCAACTTGAATACCTTGTCCTTGTAGATAGGCAACCAGTTCATCCAGTCGATCCCGGGTTTTTACAAAAACAATAGCCCGGCTGACTTCATCGGAATTTAAGTAGTGACAAAGCAGGGCCCGTTTATGGGATAAGTCATCGCAGTTGTGGTAATACTCCAGGATTTTGCCTCGTTCACGACGTGGCGGATCAACTTCGATAAGTTGGGCATTTTGCATCACGTCTTTGGCAAACTGAACCAGTTTGTCTCCCTCTAACGTGGCTGAAAATAATGCAGTTCGCTCTCTTGCTGTGAGTTTGCTCGCGATTTGATTCATTTCATTCACAAATCCCATATCGAGCATGCGATCGGCTTCATCCAGAATAAACCATTCGATGGCATGGCAGTCAAAAACCTGGGCATTGATGTACTCAATCAGACGTCCTGGCGTTGCCACAACGATATCGCATCCCTGTTTGAATTGCTCAGCGTGTTCGGTATGGTGGATGCCGCCTGTGATATCAATGACCTGATGTCCGGTATGTTGTGTGAGCTGTCGTGCCTGTTCTGCAATCTGCAGTGCCAATTCGCGTGTCGGAGTGAGTATCAGGATCCGGGGTATCCTATTGTCTTTTCTATTTCGACGGGGATAATCCAGCAGATGCTGTAGAGCCGGTAATAGAAATGCAAGGGTTTTACCGGTACCGGTAGGAGCTGAAGCCAGAACATCGTGCCCGTCTAATAGGGTTGGAATAACCTGCTGTTGGATTAAAGTCGGGCGACTGAGTTGTTGTTGCTCAAGGGCTTCAAGCAGTTCATCGTCGAGTTCTAGTTGGTCAAAAGTCATGAAATCTCTACTAAATTATTATCATTAATGTCTGAGGACTTGCTTTTAGAATTAGTCCTCCATAAAGTTGCTGCCTATTATAGTAATAAACGCGTCTGGAAACTAAAGTTTTGCAACATCAGGAACATCCCGGTTTTACATTTAAACAATTTCATATTGCTCATGATGGATGTGCGATGAAAGTCGGGACTGATGGTATTTTATTAGGCGCCTGGAGTCATTTAGAAGACGCTTGTCGCATTTTAGATATCGGTTGCGGCAGTGGTTTAATTACTTTAATGGCGGCACAGCGAAGTGCTTCTAATACGACGGTTGAGGGGATCGATATTGATGCGGATGCTGTCTCGCAGGCGGCATTGAATGCCAGTTTTTGCCCATGGTATGAGCGGTTGCTTATCCATCATTGTGAGTTGTCTGAATTTGAAGGCGGGCCTTTTTCGCATCAATTGAGTAATCCTCCTTATTTTGTTCCCGGCCAACACTTTTCTGACCCTAGACGGGCAGTCGCCAGACATACTCAAACGCTTTCTCACATTGAATTGCTTGAACATAGCGCACGTTTGGCGACAGCTGACGGGCAACTGTCATTAATTTTGCCAACAGATGCCGCATATCGGCTCATTGGGAAAAGTGCGTCGACCGGATGGTATTTAAAGCGTTGTTGTGAAGTGGCTACAAATGCTAAAAGTCCACAGATTCAGCGGGTTTTGTTAACGTTTAGTCGACAAAACGGGACCTGTTTATCTGAACAACTTTCAATATATCAAAGCCCGGGTGTTTATAGTCGGGCGTTTGAGCAAATATGTCGGGATTTCTATCTGAAAATGTGAATGGATGAGCAAAAAACTTGACCTGAAGGGGGCGTTAGCGGTCTACTAGATATTATTCACAGGCTATCATTTTGTTTCATGTTGAACGTATCTCCCCTGGAAAATCCTCGTGGTCAACAGATCGCAGCCCTTGATCTTGGTTCAAATAGTTTTCATTTAATTATTGCTCGCTGGGAAGGTGAGCAGATCCATATTGTGGATCGGATTAAAGAGCCGGTTCGTTTGGGCTGGGGGTTAAATGAACATGGTGAATTGGACCAGCAGGCTATTGAGCGTGCAATGGCTTGTTTTGCTCGCTTTGGAGAAAGGTTGCGTGGGATTTCGGTAGGTAATGTTCGTATCGCCGGGACAAAAACACTTCGTAGTGTTAAAAACGGTGATGAATTTTTAGAAAAAGCAGAAAAACTGCTGGGGCATCCTGTCGAAATTATCTCGGGTGAAGAAGAGGCTCGTATTATTTATCTGGGCGTAGCCTGTGATCTTGCGCCACAGCCTGGCCAGCGTTTAGTGGCTGATATCGGTGGGGGAAGTACTGAAATCATTATTGGCCAGGGTATGGAACCTAAAGTAAAAGAAAGTCTGAGTATGGGGTGTGTGGCTATCACCAAACTTTTTTTTGCAAAAGGGAAAGTGACTTCAGGGAAAATTAAAAATGCCCGTTCTGCCTGTATGCAAGAGTTACTGCCTGTTTTGGAAACACTCCAGGATAATGGCTGGGATGAAGAGCTGGGTGCTTCTGGGACGATTAGAGCCGCTGCTGATATTTGCCGGGCTAAAGGATGGAGTGACGGGACGATCAAACTGAAATATCTTGAACAGATGTTAGATGAATACCGTCAGGCTGGTAGTGTTGAGTACTCAATCAATGGATTATCGGAAAACCGTTATCCGGTTTTTTTAGGCGGTCTGATTATCCTGATTACCTTATTTGAAGGGCTAGGTCTTAAGCAAATGGTTGCTGCCCGTTGGGCCCTCCGGGAAGGATTGCTTTATGATCTCAAAGGACGGTTGGAACACCGGGATATTCGTGAGGTCAGTATTCGTAATTTAGCAAATCGCTTTCATGTCAATATGGAGTTTGCTCACCGTGTTGATAAGAGTGCTCAGCGTTTACTTGAACAGGCACACGGATGGCCTCAGATTAACCGGATGTCTCAGCTGCTTCACTGGGGCGCTCTATTGTTTCAGATAGGGTTGGATATCACCCATAGTGATTATCATAAACATGGCGCATATATTGTTGAACATGTTGATTTACCTGGGTTTTCCCGTTCAGAACAAGCTCAGCTTGCTTTGTTGATTAAGGCTCACCGGAAACGAATCAGTAAAAACTTTACTTCTAAGAGTGAATCGTTGTTGAAGGTTTTGTTGTTGTTGAGGCTGGCGATTATTTTACAGCGGGGGCGTCGTGGTCAGAAGATGCCTCAGTTATCTTTGTCGGTTGAGCAGCATGATATTGCTTTAGGGTTATCTGAATCATGGCTTGAATGTAACCCTCAAACGTATTTCGATCTTCAGACTGAGGTTCATTATCACTATCAGGTTGGTTATCAGCTACGTATCGTCACTGTCTTTGAAGATGTGATGACTCAGTGACGAGGTATTCAGGGGAAATGTCCTTTTGTTGCATTTGAATGTGCTCGGGTTAACCTCTGGTTTATACGCTAGTTCTTGTTGCGCTGTTCCTGCTCCAGCAATTGTTTTTCATGCACTTTGAAAAATGGACGATAGATACTCCATGAAATAGCAATAGCGAGTAAGCTCATAAGTAAGTTATTGATGCTGCCATTAGCGGCCCAGGCAGCTCCCAGAGGGGATGGCATTGACCAGGGAAGCATGGCGACGAAGTGAGAGAGAATGCCTATTTCGGTCAGATACCAGGCAATGCAGGCGTTGATCACAGGAACGCAGAGAAACGGAATGAGGAATAGCGGATTCATAATAATAGGGAATCCAAATAAGATAGGTTCGTTGATATTAAACAGTGATGGTAATATTCCGATTTTTCCGACCGATCTTAGTTGTTTCGATCGACTTCGCATCGCCATAAAAATCAGTGGAAGCGTTGAGCCCACCCCGCCAATTAACAGATAGTAATCCCAGAAACCCTGCAGATAGATATGCGATGGAATTTCTCCGGTCGCCAGAGCATTTTGATTGCTGATTAGATTGGTCATCCAGAATGGATTCATGATCCCGGTCACCAGAATGGAGCCATGGATGCCGATAAACCAGAGTAAATGGCAGACCAGCAGAGATAAAATAACAGCAGATAAAGTATCTGATGCAATAATTAACGGATGGAAAATGTTTTCCATAAGTTGTGGAAATAATAATCCAAATTTCTGCTTCAGAAGAATGTTGAAGCAGGTGAGTGATAGTAAAATAAAAAATAGTGGTAAAATCAGGGCGAATCCGTTGCAAGTCATTTGCGGTACTTCGTCGGGTAGCCGGATATACCAGCCTTTACGATAGAAAAAACGCATCATTTCAATGGAATAGATACTGGCAAACATGGCAGTAAAAATCCCCATTGCCCCCAGATAACGAAGCCCCTGAATTTGGCCATCGACAAATCCGATTAACAGAAGAAAGGCCATGCATCCGGTGAGACCGCATAGCCTTTGTGGCATTTGATATTGTTTGGCTAAACTGGCCGAAGCTCCAAAGGCAATGATTAAACTGATGACACCGGATGTCAGTTGAAATGTGGGAAGCAACCACGGATGCAGCATATTCATCAGGCTATACCACCAGCTCTCGTGTTGTCCGTTTGATGTCATCGTTTTCAGAGGCGGATATAAAAAAGGGACGAATAGGCTGCCTACGATGACAAAAGGCATTGATAACTGAAAACCATCTCGAATGGCTGTGATATGTTTATTTTGAGTCAGTAAATTAGCAACCGGATTAATATATTCTTCAATTAAACTGACGGTGATACGCATCCATTGTTCGCCCATAGTTCCTTCTAAACATCTTTGAAAGGTGGTGATGGTATTAAAATGATGACCCGGTGGCGGTTTCTATCATTGCTGAAGCAGTTTTATTGTCGGTACTGCGCTTTGGACTGAAAAATAGCTTTTAGCCAGCCGGGATAAATGTACATTACTCTTTTTATTTTTTTGTCAGATCCCACTTCAGATGTTTCGATAAATTCAATACTGGGATAATTTATATTAAAAATTAATGTGTTATGGGTATTTGCGTGCCTGATGGTATATACTTTAGATTGATATTCTAATCGTGTGACATCAACTTTTTATCGGATGAACTGATATTCGTTTAATGGTTATGAACGAACGGGTTTATCTTGTGTGATTTTATCTGTCTTTATCTATCCTGAGACGACGTCTGTTATTTACGACCTGCTATAGATATACAGGATCTGCTTTGTCTGAATTAACTGCTGTTTGCAGTGAATACGACTGCCAAAGATAAACCCTCCTAGTCAGGAACGTTACCCCAGTTCAATGTATCGCCATTGTGATCTATTACTCAGTTTGAAAGGAAAATATTGGAAACCGGTTTCCAATATTTTCCAAAGGATTATAGTTATTAGTGTAATCATTCATTAAATGGAGTTGAGTATGTACAGAATTATGTTGTGTTGCTCGGCTGGTATGTCAACCAGCTTACTGGTGACCAAAATGAGACAAGCTGCAGCAGAACGTGAGTTACCGGTCAGGATTGATGCGTATAGTGTGGCTGAGTTTAGCGAACAGGTCGGTCAGTATCAGGTCGTCTTACTGGGTCCGCAAGTGAAATATATGCTGGATGACTTGCAGGAAAAAGCAAAGGATTATCATGTCGCAGTTGATGTAATCAATATGGCTGATTATGGTATGCAAAAAGGCACAAATGTACTTGAACAGGCGCTGTCATTAATTGATGACGCAGCCTGACAGGTAAGGAGGCCCAATGAGTACTCGTTTTGATAAGCTGTCCGATCTCATAGAAAGTAAAATTACCCCCATCGCCGGGAAAATCGGCCAGCAAAAATATATCACATCAATTCGTGATGGCTTTATTGCTGCATTACCTTTCATGATTGTGGGTTCATTCATGTTGGTTTTTATCTTTCCACCATTTTCTGAACACACAACCTGGGGATTTGCAAAAGCGTGGCTGGCTTTTTCTGTGAAGCATCGGGATATTTTGATGTTGCCGTTTAATCTGAGTATGGGGATTATGACGTTATTTATTTCGGTGGGGGTTGCAGCAAGTTTAGCCCGTCATTATAAGCTGGATCCGATTACAACGGGTCTTCTGTCATTGATGGCTTTTCTGCTGGTGGCGGCGCCTTATAAAGATGGCATGATTTCGACGCAGTATTTTTCGGGACAGGGTATTTTTACTGCTCTGGTCGTCGCAATTTATTCAACGGAAGTCTATGCATTTTTGAAACGTCACCATATTACTATCCGGCTGCCGCCTCAGGTTCCAAGTGGTGTTTCCCGGTCTTTTGAAATTCTGGTTCCGGTACTTGCAATTATTTTTACACTTTATCCGTTAAATCTGATTTTGGAGCATGAAACAGGGATGATTTTACCCGCCTGGATTATGTCTTTAGTCGCGCCGTTAGTTTCGGCATCTGATTCACTACCCGCTGTATTATTGTCGGTCTTTATTTGTCAGATCCTCTGGTTTGCCGGGATCCACGGGGCCCTAATTGTAACCGGGATCATGAATCCATTCTGGATGGCGAACTTGTCGGCTAATCAGATGGCTCTTGCCGCAGGTCAGGCTATTCCGCATATCTATACGCAGGGATTTTGGGATCATTATCTGTTGATCGGTGGGGTCGGCTCAACATTACCTCTGGCCTTTTTGCTGATAAGGAGCAAGTCTGTTCATTTAAAAACCATTGGGCGGATGGGGGTGATTCCAGGCCTGTTTAACATTAATGAACCGATTTTGTTTGGTGCCCCGGTGATTATGAACCCTCTATTTTTCTTACCGTTTGTGTTTATTCCGATGATTAACGCGGTGATTGCCTATGCTGCAACGTATTGGGGCTTACTTCCAAGGGTGGTCTCGATGACAGCCTGGACAACACCAGCGCCTATTGGTGCTTCATGGGCTGCAAACTGGGCCATTACACCGGTCTTTATGTGCCTGTTTTGTATGTTTACCGCCGCATTGATGTACTTGCCTTTCTTGAAAGTCTATGAAAAACAACTTCTAAAAGAAGAGGCAAGTAAAGCAGCAGAGCAAAAACAACAGGAAAAAGAAGCGCATTCGGGTAAACCCGTGACGATTTAGCAGATGCGGACCGGCGCTTTGTCGGCCTTTAGATTATCAACAAGGACGACGTTATGACTTTTTATCGATTCCCCGATGATTTTTGGTGGGGCAGTGCCAGCTCTGCTGCTCAGAGCGAAGGGGCGGGAAAACGTGATGGGAAAGGCCCCAGTATTTGGGATCATTGGTTTGAAAAAGAGCCCCATCGTTTTTTTGATAGCGTGGGCCCACACGAGACATCCACTTTTTATGATCGTTTTGAGTCGGATATCGATTTGATGAAGCAGCTGGGTCATAACAGTTTCAGAACATCTATTTCCTGGTCGCGGCTCATCCCGGATGGAACCGGAACGGTGAATCAGAAGGCCGTGAGCTTTTATCGCGCGATGATTGAAAAATTAAAATCGAGTGGAATTGACCCCTTTATCTGCTTATATCACTTTGATATGCCGATGGCGATGCAGGCCATTGGTGGCTGGGAAAATCGTGATGTTGTCGATACTTATGCCGATTATGCGGCGATTTGTTTTGAGTTATTTGGTGAGCAAGTCCAGCACTGGTTTACCTTTAACGAGCCGATTGTTCCTGTGGAGCAGGGGTATCTCTATGATGCACACTACCCGAATGTCGTCGATTTTAAGCGAGCCGTACAGGTGGCATACCATACCATGCTTGCTCATGCTAAAGCTGTGAGCCGTTTCAGGCAGATGGGGCAATCTGGCCAGATTGGTATGATTTTGAACTTAACGCCATCGTATCCCCGCTCACAACATCCGGCTGATCTCAAAGCTGCACGCATTGTGGATTTGCTGTTTAACCGTAGTTTTTTAGACCCGGCTGTTTTGGGGTATTACCATCAGGAGCTAGCTCAATTTATACATGACCATGATTTGTCGCCGGTGGCTCAACCGCAAGATAGTTCCTTAATTGCTGATGGACGGGTTGATTTGTTAGGTATTAATTATTACCAGCCCCGCCGGGTTAAAGCACGTTTAACGGCTGTGAATCCTGAAGGGCCCATGTTGCCGGAGTGGTTTTTTGAGCCATATGAAATGCCGGGCCGGAAGATGAATCCTCATCGGGGTTGGGAAATTTATGAGAAGGGTGTCTATGATATTCTCATTAACCTGCGGGATAATTACGGCAATATTCCATGCTATATTTCAGAAAATGGGATGGGCGTTGAAGGCGAAGAACGATTTATTCGCGATGGCCAGGTTCAAGACGATTACCGGATTGATTTTGTACGCGGACATCTGATGTGGGTTAACCGGGCTTTACAAGAAGGCGCAAATTGTCTGGGCTATCATTTATGGACCTTTATTGACTGTTGGTCCTGGTCGAATGCTTATAAAAATCGTTATGGATTTATAGCATTGGATCTGGCAACTCAGCAACGGTCAATTAAAAAAAGTGGGCAGTGGATTGCACAGGTTGCATTAAACCATGGATTTGAAGCAGGGGACTAAAGCGATGGATCAAGAACAGGTTGTTATGGGCATCATCATTAATGCGGGTCAGGCGCGCAGCCTTTATTTTGAGGCACTAAAGCAGGCTAAAAAAGGTGATCTTAAAGGGGCTGGTGAAAAAATGATTGAAGCTCAGGGATATGTGAGTGAAGCGCATAAGGTCCAGACTCAGTTGATTGAGGAGGATGAAGGCGAGGGTAAAGTTTCGATGACATTAATCATGGTTCATGCTCAGGATCATCTGATGACAGCTATGTTAGCTGGGGAGTTAATAAGAGAGCTTATTGATGTCTATAGGCAACTTAAGGTAAAGCATACTGATGACTGAGTTTTGCTTGATCTGTTCACACTAAGGGATGTATCTGTATTTTAGTTTTTGGATTATGATAGTAAGGATTTCACCGTGTAAGCACTTAGGATAAGACATTTATTATGGCGACAATTAGTGATGTTTCCCGTTTGGCTAAAGTTTCGAAAGCAACAGTTTCCCGTGTCTTAAGTGGAAACCGGGGGGTTCGTGATGATAGCCGGGATGCCGTATTAAAAGCGGTTGATACATTAAATTATCGACCCAATGTGCTTGCCCAAAACTTAGCCAGTCAAAAAGTCAATTATGTCGGGGTTGTGCTTGAGAATTGCGATAGCGATTTGATTGGGACTTCGTTGACATATCTGGCGCGGGGAATAGAGCAACAAGGGCTGGATATGTTGGTCTATTTGGCCGCAGATGATGCGGCGCGGGATCAACATATCGAACGGCTTCAGAGTATGAATGCGGCGGCAATTTTGGTTTTAGGTGCCAAGAATTTATCCATATCCGATGAGCGCATTATTCAGATTGATGCAGCCGGAGCCTGCCAGGTTAGTTTTGATTATCAGTTTGCCTGTGAGAGCGCGGGGCGTTATCTGCTTAGTCAGGGACACAGGCAAATTGCATTATGGTTAAATGATGATGAAGCGGTGAATGAGTCATTATTGAGTGGTTATCGTCTGGCGCTACAAAATCAGTCATTGCCATTTAATCGTCAACTGGTTCTTCGGGGGGATAAAGGATCGGATCAGCCATTACTTGAGCTGCTCAATCGTTACCTGCCTTTTACCGCATTAATTGTTCGTTGGGATAGCGATGCAGCCAGTGCGATGCGACTTCTACGGGAATTTAATATCGTTGTTCCTCAGGAAGTTTCGGTGATGAGTCTGGAAGGATCAGCATTAGCTGAGCAGCTTTATCCGACATTAACCTGTATTCAGTATCCATTGACTGAATTGATAAATAATGCATTGGCTAAGTTATCTGCTTTACTTCATCAGGCTGATGACCAGCATGAGCGTGGATTGCTTAAAGGTCGTCTGGTCATCCGGGATTCGGTCGCTTCGATTACTGGCTGAGTGATTCAAGTTCACTCAGTAGTTGATTGGTCCATTGTTCGATACGGGATTCGGATAAGTCGAATTGGTTTTCATCGTCTAGTGCCAGGCCAACAAATTGGGTCTGATCATCGCTAAGTGCTTTTGATGCGTCAAACTGATAGTGCTCGTCATTGGGCCAGTAGCCGATAAATGTAACGTGATGAGTTGCTAGTTTTTGATGTAACAGTCCCATAGCGTCTAAGTACCATTCACTATAGCCTTCCTGATCGCCTAAGCCGAACAGGGCTACGATTTTACCTTCCAGGTTAAGGCTATCGATATCATCCCATAGCTGATCCCAGTCTTCTTGAATTTCTCCGTAATCCCAGGTTGATATTCCAAGTATCAGGATGTCGTAGTTTTCCATCTCTTTTAGGGCGGTGTCTTTTACATTATGAAGCTGGACAATTTCTTCGCCGCCAAGAGTCTGCTGAATTTTTTCTGCTGCCATTTCGGTATAGCAAGTTGTAGAACCGTAAAAGAGGCCGATAGCCATTATGTTTTCTCTACCGTAGAATTTGGGGTAAGTTTAACAAAAGCGGTGTAGGGGCCAAAGCGCCAAGTGGATGATATAAAGCAAAATCGAATGATTGAACAGTTTCTCGATACATTATGGTTAGAGAAAGGGTTGGCTGAGAACACGCTTATTTCCTATCGCAATGATTTAAATAAGCTGGACGGATATCTGGATAAACAGCATGTTTCGGTGCTTGAGGTCACATCATCACAGTTATCAGATTATTTAACCTGGTGTGATCAACGGGGGCAAAAGAGTAGTAGTGCCGCCCGGCAATTATCTGCGATTCGGCATTTTTTCCAATATCTTTTTACTCATCATATGCGAGATGATGACCCCAGTGCGTTATTACATTCGCCGAAACTCGAAAAGCGTCTGCCCTCCACATTAACAGAAGAAGAAGTTGATGTACTGCTCAATCAGCCTGAATTAAATGAGCCTATCGAACTGCGTGATCGTGCGATGTTAGAGTTACTTTATGCGACTGGGTTGCGGGTGACGGAGCTGGTCAGTTTAACGATGGATGAACTTAGTCTGCGTCAGGGCGTCGTCCGGGTTGTGGGTAAGGGGGGAAAAGAGCGGTTGGTCCCGATGGGAGAGGAGGCTGAATATTGGCTGGATCGCTATTTCAGGGAGTCAAGGGGGCTTTTGTTAAAGCAGGAATCGGATGTCGTATTCCCCAGCAAACGGGGTGTACAGATGACCCGCCAGACATTTTGGCACCGCATTAAGGCGTATACTAAACGTGCCGGCATAGAGAAGCATTTATCGCCACATACGTTACGTCATGCCTTTGCCACTCATTTACTGAATCATGGTGCTGATCTTCGGGTCGTTCAGCTTTTGCTGGGTCATAGTGATCTGTCGACGACTCAAATTTATACGCATGTTGCCAATGAACGTCTGAAACAGGTCTATGATGAATCTCATCCAAGAGCCTGATTAAAAAATGATTAATCAGTTGTTTTTTAGGAAAAAATCGGGTGCAGGCACTGGTGCTTGATGAAATTCCTGATATAATTCCCAATATTGCGCGGGCATCGTATAACGGCTATTACCTCAGCTTCCCAAGCTGGTGACGCGAGTTCGACTCTCGCTGCCCGCTCCAATGTTTGGGTGACTCACTTCGTAATATATGTTCATATCTTTTGTGTCTCTGTAAAGGTTGTATCTTACATTACTTGGTTATGTATAATTTTGTAGTGGTAGCCAGTTCTTAAGAAATAGATCGGGTCTTAATAGTTGGTTTTTGTTAATGATAAGAATATCATTTTGACATCCCATGATGTTTGTATGGTATATGGAGATCATTTATGGACGATTCTGAATCAGCAAAAATATTATTTCCGATTCAAATTGAAGATATTGAACAACTTAATTTTAATATGAAGACACATTCAATTACCTTCAAAGGTAAATTACAACCTGAAGACGTTGATGATGTTGCCGTTAAGTTGTATCTCTCTGAAAAAGCTTCCAAACAGCTGCAAGAGCGGTTGTTACGCCTTTATAAAGTTTTGGGTGAGCCTCAGTAGCTAACAATTATGGTTCAATAATTTAAAAAAAATTTAACATGTTGACTTGAAAAGTTGGTAATGATAACCATTTATATTTAGACATAAAAAGTCATTGTCAGAGTATTGATGTGTTCGATGCTCTGATTTTGGTATTTATTTGCTCTCCCATGATAAGGAGTTTATAAATGACACATCAATTACCCTCTTTACCTTATGCTTATGATGCTTTAGAGCCATCAATTGATACCAGAACGATGGAAATTCATCATACCCGTCATCATAAGGCTTATATCGATAAGTTGAATGCTGCTTTAGCCGGAACTGGCTTAGAATCTGTTCCGGTTGATGAATTAATGGGCCGCTTAGAGTCAGTTCCTGAAGATAAACGTCAGGCGGTGATCAATAACGGTGGCGGGCATTCGAATCATTCATTGTTCTGGACGGTGATGTCCCCGGATGGTGGCGGTTTACCGATGGGTGAACTAAGTCAGGCCATAGATCGGGAGTTGGGTGGTTTCGAGGCTTTTCAGCAAGCCTTTACTGTGGCGGCTGTGGCCCGTTTTGGTAGTGGCTGGGCTTGGTTATCCATTAATTCTGAGAAAAAACTGGTAGTTGAAAGCACGCTCAATCAGGACAGCCCTCTGATGAATGGCAACACCCCGATACTGGGGCTGGATGTCTGGGAACACGCTTACTACCTTAAATATCAGAATAAACGCCCTGAATATATTAAAGCATTTTTTGATGTTGTGTGTTGGGATGAAGTTGCCCGGCGCTATCAGGCTGCGATTGCATAGTTAACCTCAACTCTGGATAAGAAAGCCTTTTCTTATAGGGAGTTAAAGTTGATTCCGGCGAAACAATTTTGCGATATAGTCGTCGCCGATACGATCAGCTCAGATTAATAGTCCCCTGGTTGGGGACTATTAAAATAATGACAGCTCATCTTACGAGTGATGACAGCCACAACCTGATGAATGAACTTGTGAAACAGGGTGTTCGTTTAAATCGATTGCTGAATGCTGTTGCATTAATCCAAAGTGATGTTGTTGACGGTGGCAACTGTGTTGCTGATGTCTGCAGCTATGAGCGCGCGATGGGCGGCCTTGTGCGGCATCGGTCATTTCTTCCCAGTGGTCAAATTGCGCAATACTGTCGGCAACCGAAATTCGTGCTCTGACCTGTTTAACGGTGAAATCTTGCTGAAGTAATTTCCCCAACATTTTCGTACCGATATTTTTTACCAGAATGGTATCGACATTAAATTGGGCCAGCCAGTCAGTTAGTTTCTTAGGTTTACCCTGAGAGTCTTCACTGATAGGGCTTGGGTAATGTGTCAGCGTATGTGTATGTGAGTCAAAAATACTAAATTCAGGCGCTTTAGTAAAATGACCCGCGACCCAGTTATTCTGAGTCGGAATTGCAATAATCATGATGATCCTCCTCCAGGTTTTCGAGCATGAGTGCTTGTCCTAAAACTAAAGAACCCGCCACTTTTTTCCGTGCCCGATTAATAATGTTGCCAAAGGTTTGCCTTGATACATTCATCTGTGCGGCTGCATCAACCTGATTAAGTTGTAGATAATCACTGAGCCTGAGAGCTTCAAACTCATCGGCATATAACTCAATCGATTCAAGTTGGCGCATGGGAACCCCATTTGGCTTAAAACAGCGATGGGCTGGGCGAGCGCATATTCTGCGATGCTTTTTAGGTCTTGGCATCGTATTTCCTATTGGCTTGTTCTGATATAAGTTTATAGCATATGCCAAAAACTAACAACAAAAATAAATGGCATATGCTATTTATTTTTTGCGGATAGCGGAAGGTGTGTAAGTGAACCAGACGCAACAACGCTCAGAATGGGTTTAAATAAACGGCTCTAAGAACTGTGTCCGGGTTATCTGGCCGAAATTATGTAAAATACGACTTATAAAGTCATAATCTATACACGAAGGATGGAGGCGTTATGAAGGTTGTTGTATTAGGTGCGGGAGGGATCGGTTGTTACTATGCGGCCCGCTTGATGGCTGCGAGAAATCAAGCCACATTAGTTGCCAGAGGCGCTCACCTTGAAGCGCTGCAACAACGTGGATTAAAAGTTATTCATCCTCAATTTTCATTTGAACAGCCGGTTGAAGCGTTGACACTTGAAGCATTGAAATCATCACAGAATAGTGATGCATTTGATCTGGTGATCCTTGCGTCTAAAAGTGGTGCAACCGTTTCGATGCTCTCTTCATTAAAAGCGTGGTTGATGCAAAGCGCTGTTCCGGTCTTGTCCATTCAAAACGGGGTCATGAATGAAGTTGAAATAGCAAAAGTGATCGGAAAGGAACGAACCATCGGTGGGTTAGCCGTTCGCATTGGTGGCCATATTCTTGAGCCTGGCGTGGTTGAAGTCACCGGTGAGGCTCAAATTGAGATGGGTGTTTGGCCTAATATTCGGGAAAATGATTTTGAACTGTCCCGGGTTCAGCAATGGGTCGAGACATTTAAACAGGCCGGTATTCCAACAATTCAGGTTGAAGATATTCAATTTGCATTATGGCGTAAATTATTAATTAACAACGGAGTGAATCCTCTCACTGCTTTAACGTTGCAAGATACCCAATCGGTATTAAACGATCCCATACTTCAAGAAACTGCGTATCAGATGATGACTGAGACTGCACGTGCAGCGCAGATTGCAGGTGTTGATATTCAGGTTGCCGATGTGGATGAGATGTTTGAACTGATCCGCGGCTTTGATGCGATTAAAACATCCATGCAGGTGGATAGGGAAAAAGGCCGGCCGCTTGAGATGGATGATATTTGTGGACCGGTCATCAGATATTGCCGTAAAGCGTCGACTCCAGCTAAAACAACCGAGCTGATTGCAACGCTATTGCAGTATGCGGTTAAAAATGATGTATAACGAAATTTGTTATCGATTTGAGTCGCTCCCCGGTTTGCTTGAAACAGACCGGGAAGATGGCTGCTCTTTTTAGAACAAAATCCCTATTGTGATGATTCAGGCCCGTGAATTCGAAAGCCAGACGTTAGCCTCGTATCAACAGCGTTTTGAGCTTATTTTTTCAGTATTAGGTGAAGTTATTTTGTAAATAAAGAGTGCAGACCGGTTAGAGTTATATAACCGATAGCTCGTTGCTATACCACATATGTGATTTAGATAAATCAATAAATCGTTTTTCATCGGCAATTATTTCAGTAAGCGCAAGGACTCCTTCAGTACTTTTTCTGGAATTTAAATGTGTTTTGATATCTGAGTACCAAAGCTCAGCGATACCATCAAAATCAAAGTTGGTCATATTTCTCATTAACTTGATTTGTGACTGGATCTCGTGAGAGTCGAACGAGCGGTTTTGAGTATATTTTTTTATCCTTAAAACGGTTGCATGTTTTTTTATCAGATTCGCATGATGGTTTTCCCAATACGTTAAAAACTCTTCATAAGTTAATTCAGGTAACCGCTTTACAATACATATCAATTTAACCATGTTCATTCCTCTCTCATTGGCAAGTGGTATGTTAAACTATGACAGTAGTGTTAGGGTCAAGAGACATGTATGAAAATAAGTGAATTATCTAAAGAGACGAATGTAAGTGTCAGAATGATACGCTACTATGAAGAAAAAAAGGTGTTGTTCCCTACTCGTACATCATCGGGTTATCGTCAGTTTACCCAGAGGGATATTGACCTGATTCTTAAAATAAAAATATTTAAAGAAATTGGATTTACCATTGATGATATTCGCCCTGTACTGCAATGTCAGTTCGAGCATTCAGGGAAGATTCAGATATGCGATAAATTAAAAGAGAAATTGGTGTCTAAAATAGAGCAAATTAACCAAAAAATAGATAACCTAATGCAAGCTAAACTTAGTTTGACTCAATACATATCAGCAGAGTGAAAATAATTTTAGCTATGTGCTTTATTATCTCTTTAATATCAATTAGTTATAATTTTTCTATTACAGAGATAGAGGTTGTAAATAGTTTAGGCCACCCATCCAATGAACCCAGTCATATCAAGGGTTCATATTTTTATTTTTTTGAAATTCCGAATGGTTAACTGTTCTATTTTTCTATTTATTGCTGATTTCTTTGTTGTTGCCGCGTTCTGGTTTCTGTTGAAATAGAGTTTCATCCTGCTAAATAACGGATCCTAATTATGCTCCACTTTCAGTAGACCATGACTTCCACCGGGAAATGGTGAAGTGTTATCCATAAAGTAGCGCACTTGCCTCAACAGTTGCCAGATTGTCTTGCATTGATGGTTGCGCGTAATTGTCTCAAGCAGTGCGTGCCACAGCTTTTCTATTTGTTGATCCAAGGAGAATAGACCGGCTGAAATAGCAGAATAAACTTTGGATTTTTCTTCAGCAAGCTACGCGTTTTTTTACGCTTATGGATGATGTGGTTGTCCACGATTAGCGTGATAGTTTTTGCCTGACGATACTGACTTTTCAGCTTTTTCATCATCGCAATAAAAAGCTCTGAGTTCTTGCCGGAACGGGCGACATAAGAGATTTTCAGGGCACCGGCGAGATAATGCTTAGTATTTTGCCCCGGAGTAACAATTTTCTTTTGCTGACCTTTGCCTTTATGCATCCAATCAGCCCTCAGTTTAGGATCCAAATGGATATCCACTTCATCTTCGTAGAACACTGGATGAGAGGAGTTACATTGCTCTAACGCTGTTTTGATGTTGGTTAGCTTGGCTTTTTTGTCCGGATCTCTGATATGGCTTGTCGGTGTAGCTCTACGCCAGACAATCCTAAGCTTCGGTAATCATCGCCGGATGGTTGATAAATGTATTTTAAGTTCAAATACTCGGTTAATATCTATTGTCATCAGTTCTGTACTCCAGCGTGAGCGCTGGTAACCAAAGTCTTGAGGACTAGTTTAAGCAAAGCTGTTAGCATTGCGATCTAAATAAAAGGGAGTGAGGGTTTTCTTCTCCAGGTTGAATTCTCCAGCCCATCAATTTCGCATTCAAAAATAATTTAGTCTACCCACCGCATGAACTCAGTCATATTAAGGATTAATAATATTTACTTCAGAAATAACTTATCAAGTTAAATTTGGCCACTCACCTCATAAGTATCTTAAATTACTGGGGAACATGTCATCAGTCTGATCTGAACGCTGAAACTATAAATATCTTTGTTGTTTCCGCGTTCTGGTTTTTGTTGAAATAAGACTTTTATCGTCTGTTAGATGCTGGGTAAATCCTTATACTTAATGGGATTATAAGGTGAGTGGTTCGATTTTAGCTAAATTAAAGGTATTCCTTATCTGGAGGTTTATTTGTCGTTGACTTTGCCTAATTATATTATTTATGATTGTTATTATATTTCATTATATGAATGCAGTTATGATTTGGTTGTAAACAAGCCTTGTATTTTATAGATAAATTTATCAAAAAAATTGTTGCCATCTGTTTTTTTGCTGTTTATAGTATAAATCATGAACGATAGGAAAACCAGGAGTGATTAATTGAATTATTTAGATAAAATTATTACTCGGGTTTAATTCTATATCGTGTTAATTATTTTTATAGTAATAGCGAATACCTAAACGAATATTTTATATATTTTCAGTATAAGAAATATTTCTCAGATTAGATTAAATAATGATTTGGAGGGGGCTTCATTATGAGGAATAGTTGGAGTGATTTTTAAAATCTATAAGATTAGATCAATATAAAATTATCAATTTTAAAGGTTATAGTTATAATAAAAATTTTATTTCTAATTTTTTTCGGGTAAGTGTGGGCGTAATATCTATGAAATTAAAAATATTTAATCTCAGTGCGCACCTTGTATCATTTGAAAAAAATTAGCTATTTAATGGTTTATCCATATTTAAGATAGGGTGTATATGTGAATAAATAATAACGATATAAGTATTGATAAAATAGAGGTTGGAGGGATGAATATCATACTGATGGGATGTTTTCTTGAATTCGTGCTAATTCTTTAAATTGAAAAATTTATTGGCATGAAGTGTATGACTGTTTTTATATTTTTTAGTGTAAAACAGCATGTTTATTACTTTGATTAAAAGGAATCATATAATGAATCTACAAACTCAAATAAATGACCGTCCAAGCTTGTCAGACCGTCCAAGTTTCTCAGACCGTCCAAGCTTCTCAGACCGTCCAAGCTTCTCAGACCGTCCAAGCTTCTCAGACCGTCCAAGCTTCTCAGACCGTCCAAGCTTCTCAGACCGTCCAAGTTTCTCAGACCGTCCAAGCTTCTCAGACCGTCCAAGTTTCTCAGACCGTCCAAGTTTCTCAGACCGTCCAAGCTTCTCAGACCGTCCAAGTTTCTCAGACCGTCCAAGCTTCTCAGACCGTCCAAGCTTCTCAGACCGTCCAAGCTTCTCAGACCGTCCAAGTTTCTCAGACCGTCCAAGTTTCTCAGACCGTCCAAGTTTCTCAGACCGTCCTGTATTAAACTAGAAGAAAAGACGTCTAATAACATTAGGTTAGATAGTTATTAAAACTTTAATCATCGGCATGGTAGTGATTATTCAACATTCATGTGATTTATTACTATGCCGCCTTTTATTTTACAAAGATAAAAATTTTATTTGACTACTAATAATTTATCTGAATAAATATTCAGAATGGTAGATCTACTTAATTGGATATAGGAATATTATCGTTAATTATTCTGTCTAAAATAAAATATTAAAAGAATTCTGACGCCAATATGACCTGAATTATTGGATGAAATATATGCTGCATTGCATTATCTATTCTCCTAAGGGAGTGAAGGTATAGTTCTGGCATTCTATTTTCCATATTTTAAATGATAATAGTGGATACGAAATTAGACGAGTCATCATTTGTGGAAAGGTAATTGGGGGTTTATATGGAGAACTGTATAAAAGGTGTTTTTGATATTTTTGAAAAGATTGTTTATAAGAATCCAGAAGGCGTTGCAATTATAGATTCCAATTCAAAAATAACATATTTTGAACTATATCAAGAAGCGCTGAAAATACATAACAATTTTATTAAAGTAATTGATTGTAAAAATAGGCCTGTATTTATAGATCTAAAACCTAGTTGGAAGAGAGTTGCTTGCATTTTGGGCCTTGTTGCTTCCCGTTCAGCCTATGTCCCTCTGGAAGAGTCTTTTATTTCTGGAAATCATAGTGATTATACCAGCTCAATAGCTTCTAATGTGATTATCACCGATAGAGACTGTTGTAAGTTTTTGTCAATGAAAGTTTTTCATCTAGACCAATTATGTACAGATCATTGTGAACAGGAACTAAAATGGCTCAGTGCAGAAGATGATATGCTGGAAGATATTGCATATATAAATTTTACCTCAGGTTCTACAGGAAAGCCTAAGGGGGTGCAAATATCTAATAGAAATATACTTAGCTTTACTCATGGTATTCGATACAGTGAATTTAACACGGACTCTGTTTTCCTGAGTATGGCCCCTCTTTCCTTCGATGCCAGTACTTTTGAATTGTTTTTGCCTCTTCTTAATGGTTGTTCAATTGTTATCGTTTCTGAAAGAGTTCCTTCAATCAGTATGTTAGAATCGTTGATTGTTAAGCATTCTATAACGCACGGCTGGTTTACATCTTCCTTTTTTAATGTCATTGCTTCGGCTAATCCCAACTTGTTTAGGACTTTGAAAGAAGTATGGGTAGGTGGTGATGTCGTAAATCCTAAAAGTGTAGAAATTGTTTATTCCTTCTGTAGTGATATATCCATTATGAATGGATATGGCCCAACAGAATGTACCACTTTTGCCTTTTATTATCCGATTCCACGAGAGCATAACTTTGAGTTACCGATACCTATCGGTAAAGTGATTGATAATACAGATGCCTATCTGTTGGTTGATGAACAGATAGTTTGTCTGTCTCCTTATCTGGAAGGAGAGCTTCTTTTAGGCGGTCCAAAACTTTCAAAAGGATATACATCTGATGAGCTGGGATCAGAAAGATTTTTGACTCGAATAAATCCGATTACAAATGAGACAGAAAAGCTTTATAAAACTGGCGATAAGATCTCGGTGGATAAAGATGGGATAGCTGTATTTCAGGGGAGGCTCGATAATCAGGTCAAAATAAATGGGAAAAGAATAGATTTGAACATTGTCGAGCATGCTTTGCTCCAGATAGTTTCTATTGAAAATGCTACTGCTAAAAAGGTGGTTGTTGATGGAGATGAGCTGTTAGTTGGTTTTATTGTTCTAAGGCCGGGTAAAACTCTGGAAATAGAATTTATAAAATTAGAAGTGAAAAAGACTCTTCCTCTTTTTATGGTACCTGATTTGATTCAAATTGAAGAGAAAAGTGTTCTTACAGGTACAGGCAAGTTTGATAGAAAAAATCTTCAATACCGAAAAACAAATACAACTATAGAGATTGAAGAAAATTCTGAAAAATTTAATCTGAATAATCTTCTTCATTTGGTTTCACAAGTCACATTACAGCATGAGATGGTTAAATCGGATATGAGAATTTCCGATATTTTAACATCTCTTCAAATTGTTAAGCTGCATCAGCAGCTGGAATCTTTCTTAGGAATTGAAATATTAATTTCAACTTTTTTTAGTTGCAAAACATTAGATCAGCTTTTCATGCGGATTCAAGAGATTAGAAGGTAATAAAATGACTAATTTTCATGTGGTTGGTGCAGCAATTAATACCGGAGAGTGCCGGTCGGTTGAAGCTTTCTGGAACCTGATTAAGACGTCCCAAGTATCCATTAGCGACTTTTCAGATAAATATAAAGATCTAGATAGCGATATTATTTGCAAAAAGAACTTAGTATGTAACGTGGATCTATTTGACCATAATTTCTTTGACCTATCTTATAAAGACGCCTGTAAAATAGATCCACAGTTAAGACAACTTTTACTTCTAGCCCGTGAAGCTCTGGCTGATGGGGGTATTAGTGACTATGATGAGCCTAAAAATATTTCTGTTTACGCTTCTGTGAACCACAATACCTATTATTCTTATCTGGAAAATAGTTCAATAGAATCTCCTGGCTTTTTCTTGGATAGATCTTTTAACGATCCTGGTTTCTATGCGGGAAGGATTGCTTATCATTTAAACTTAAGCGGTGCTGCTGTAAATATTAATACAGCTTGTTCTAGTTCTCTTGTTGCTTTGAACAATGCCTTAATGGACTTGGAGTTTAATAACCGTGATGCCGTATTAGTTATTGGTGCGAATATTACATTCCCTAAAGAACTAGGGTATAGGGCAAAAAAAGGAATGATTTATTCTCTCTCGGGAGAATATCTTCCTTTGACCGATCAGGCCGATGGTATTGTTGAAGGCGATGGGGTCGTTGCGCTGCTCATTAAACGAAGTGTATGTGAATCGGGAAAAACCTATGGAACGATTGTTTCTTCTTATGTAAATTCTGATGGAAACGATAAATTTAACTTTTTTTCTCCTTCACCTGAAGGTGTTAAAGATGTAATCCGAACGTGTCTAAATAAAGCGGATTTAAAGCTTACAGATCTCAGTTTTATCGAGTGTCATGGAACAGGTACAAAGGCGGGAGATATCATCGAGATAGAAGCATTAGATACACTTTTAAAAAGTACAGATAGTCCAATAAACCAACTCTATATTCACTCTGTAAAAGCTAATTTTGGGCACTTGTTGCATGTTTCAGGCTTGCTCGGTGTCCTAAAAGCATGTCTTGTTACCAAATTCGGCTATCTTCCCGCGCAGATTCATCACCATAACGGTTCATTTGAGCACTTCACATCAAGAACTGATCTGCTGTGTAATACTGAGCCAGTGGAACTAGAGGGACAGACTTTAATGGGAGGGATTACTGGTCTGGGAATGGCGGGAACCAATGCCCATATTATTATAAGCAATAGTGTTGACAAATTTTTCTCATTAAAAACAACAGCAGATATTACCTGGGATATGCGGAACTGCTGGTACAGTGATGACATTATCTACCCTAATCAATCCTATCTTCAAAAGAATGATAGAAGCGAAGTTTTTATTTCATTGGAGATTGTTTTAAAGAATTTTGTTCAAGATTACCTCGAAGATGATATCACCGAAGAGTCACTCTGGGATATTCATTTGGATGACTTTGATTCATTTACTCTTTTGACACTCTCTGAGTCTATAGAGAAGTTAATAGGTAAGAGAATTGATTATGGCGAACTTATTTCATGCCTGACTCTATCTGATGTCAAAAATAAATATGGGAATGGGAAATAATGTCTCACGAGATCAACCTTGATGTTGTTATTGAAGCGCTGAATCCCCAGATCATCATGTTAACTGGTTCATCGGCGCGAAAAGATCATCATAAAGAGTCTGATGTCGACTTACTTGTTGCCGTGACAGACTCAGATTATTTTAGATACAAAAAAAAACACAATGATTTAGCTGTATTTGAACTGGATGGTATGGATATCTGGATGATGTCCCTGACAAGACTATATAAATATATACAGTCTGAAAATATAGTGAATAAATGGACCTTGAGTTCCGCTAAGTTGCTTTATTCGGTGGCAGGACTGGAAATTAAAGAACCTCTTGTGGGCATGGAGATCGACAAAAGGGATATACGGACTCATATTCTACTGTTTGAAATGACATTTCTTTTCAAAAAAGCAGAGCGACTGAGTATGAAAGGGTTATCTCTGGATTTTAAAGCAGTTTATGCAAAGTACCTGACTCTTTTTTTTAAAATGATATTTATTGCTCACTCTAAATATCCGCCTTTACCTCATGCTATGAGCTGTGAACTTTCACAGTTATTGTCTGAGGATGAGCTTAGTCAGATCGATTTAGCCATTGATTATACCTATAAAGGAATGAAGCACCTTCAGTTTATCATTTATTCCAAATTGCTGGAAAAAGGACTGGGTAGTGTCGTTTCTATGAAGAACAATGCTTCATATGTTTTTTCTGATGAGTTACATGATGATCATGAGCGGTTTGGGAGCTTTTCATAATGAATATTAAAGCTAGCGAAACTCTTTTTAGAGAAGGTATTTTGGAAAGACAAAGAGTTTTAATTACCGGAGGTACCGGTGAATTAGGCTCCCACATTATTGACGCCTTGTCATATTTAGGAGCACAAGTGTATTTCTTTTACAATTCTAATCGTGCTAAAGCGGAAAAAATAGCGGAACGATTAGAGTCCAAAGGGCTGTTATTAGGATATTTCCAAGCAGATTTCTCCAAAGTTGAGGAAGAGAGTGGTCAGTATCAGGAAATTACCCGGAAGATACGACCCACTGCTTTTATTAGTAATGCAGCTACGACTCAGTCAAGTCTCCTTGTTTTTACAGGACATGAAGAAGTAGATCAAATGCTGAAAATTAATACATTGGCTCCTATTCTGTTATCAAAATACTGTCTTGAAGAGATGTACAGAGAAAGATACGGGCGATTTATCTTTATCTCATCCATTGCCGCGGAGCGAGGAGTCCTAGGCTCATCGGTATACTGCTGTGCTAAGTCTGCCATTAATGGGTTTATGAGAGGCTTATCTATGGAGAATCGTGGTATGAATATTTCTGCTAATGCGCTATCTCCGTCGACATTTCTTTCCCGATTGAGCATGGACTCTATGACAGAAGAAGGATTAAACAGTGCCCTTAAGAGTAAGGAACACAGCGATTCGCTGATATATGAGCTTGTAAATTCATGTATCAAGCTTTTGGCCAGTGAATCCTGCTCTATAAATGGACAGAATTTGGTTATAGATAGCGGTGTTACAAACTCATTTTGTATAAAACAATAAGGTTAACCATGAGAGAAACTCTTGAACTAAATGAGATACAGAAATCCCAGCTGTTTATAGAAGAGATTAGTGGTCAGGCGACGATTATTCGATTTGGTATGAAGTTTAATGCTGACATAACATCAGAAAAGATATTTGCGGGCCTGAAGGTATCGGTTAAGGCTACTTCTATTCTTAATGCAGAACTGGATAGGAACAGATTTAAGCTGACTTTTATCGAATCTGAAAACCACAATTACAATATAGTAGAGAAGAATCTGGGAAATATCGATTCCCGAGCAATAATTAATTTATTTATCGATGAGAGTTCTATTCAAATTCATGATAAAGGATACTCCTATTATGGAGAAATCTGTACAACATGTGAAGGCATCATTTTATTATTTTCAGTACACCATGCTATTTTTGATGCAAAATCGGTAGAACTGTTTATTAACAGAACTAACAGAGCCATTAAAGGCGAACAGCTTAAAAAAGATAATGTAATAGAGTATCAGCAAGCTAATAAAAGTTTTAATAAGCTGATGATGGCAAGCGATAAAAACATAAGCTATTGGAAGAGCGTTAGAGAGCGATTCAAGGGACACAGCCCTGTTTGTTTTAGAGGTGATTGGGGATACACACAAATTTCGGACTGGATATCTGTAGAACCTCCTGTATCAGTTGATATTCGTTCTTTGTGGTATATTAGTCAGGTTGCTCTGGCTCTTGGTCTTACCCTTAACAGTTATTCTTTTAGCTTTATCTCACCTATAGCTCTTAGGGGAAATAAAGTACTGCGAAATGCTATGGGTTGTTATATTAATTCGGTGCCAGTCTCTGTCGATTTTGATAAAAAAATGTCCCCTATAGATCTGTATACCCAGTTTAAAGAAGACTTTCTTGAAAGTGTTCGGCATAGTGCTATACCTTTCAACTCAATAGTAAAAATAATTGACCCTGATAGAAGCGGTGACTTGTGTCCGATTACAGATATAGTGATCAACTATCAGAATTTCAAAACTGAAGATCTTTCTGAGGATGAGAAATTCCTTAATATTGTAGATCAAGTGCCACAATATTCAGTTGTTGTAGATATTCTGGATTACTATACAAATGGCATAGAAATCTCTGTGAGAATGAAGAAAGCAACTAGACTACTGCCCTTGACATGTTTCAATATGGTTATCAAGTATTTATTTGAAAATTCATTCTGTCTTGTAGAGGAGATAGAGAAACATGTGCTTTACAAAGTTATTCCTGATTTTCAAAATTTACCTTTTAGGATTCAAACTAAAAATACTCCGGATGAACAAGTAAATAGTGATTGCCTTGTGGCAACAATTATAAAAGAGTTCCTTCTTAAAAATCTTAATATTGAAATAGAGAATGATGCTCTCAATAGAAATCTTTTTTCTATAGGACTAGAGTCTCTGACTGCAATAGATCTCTATGAGAAACTTCAGAAAATCGGATATGATCTAAAACTAATAGATATATTTAATAATAATACAATTAATAGTCTGAGTGGTTTTTTATCGAAGAAAATATAAGGAGGGGAATATGTTGGTTTCTATTAACTCAGTAACAAAAGAATATAATATTAGAGTGAGTAAATCTAGAGGGTTCCCAGGACGTACAGAGAAAAAGAAAGTTACAGCTGTAAAGTCTTTATCCTTTAATGTTGATGAGAATGTTTCTCTGGCTTTAATTGGACCAAATGGTGCCGGAAAAACCACGACAGTAAAACTGCTGACTGGTTTATTGACGCCTAATGAGGGAAGTATATCTATTGGTGGATATGATGTTCAGAAGAACATGAAAAAACTGTCTTACTATATTGGTACTCTTTTTGGGCACAGAACACAGCTGATACCTAATGTTAGTATATATGACTCTTTGAAACTTCTTGGAGCTATTTATGATATCGAAAAAAAGACTCTGGATAAACGGATTTCTGATTTGATTGAACTGGTCGGAATCGAAGATGTAGTCCATAAAAAATCTCGTAAGCTATCCTTGGGTCAGAGAATGAAGTGTGAACTTGTTGCTTCGATGCTTCATTCTCCTAAACTACTTCTTTTGGATGAACCGACTATTGGTTTGGATATTATTGCAAAGTCTAAATTTAGAAACACAATCAAAGATGTAATTAAAAATACTTCAACCAGCGTGATTATCTCGTCTCATGATGTTATGGATATATCCTCTATTTGTAGCCATTCAATAGTATTAAGAAAAGGAGAGAAAATTTTTGATGGAAAAATTTCTGAATTAACACATCTCTCTAGTACACGTCAGAATATGATTTGTGAATATGCCTCTATACCGGAGTTTAAAAACCTTCGTCTTCCAGGAAATGCCATAATTAAAGACAGAGAGGAAAATAGAATTACGATAGAGTATAACCCTGAAGAAATCAGTATGGGTAACCTATTTCAGGGATTAATCCATTTTGGCAATATTATTTCTGTTAGGGAGCAAGAGTCTGATTTAGAAACAGTTCTTCAGAAACTTTATCAGGGAGAGTCTAAATGAAAATAAGAGCTATGAAGGCTATATCCAGCCTCTATCTGAAGAGCTCGCTGGAGTACAAAGCTAATATTATTGGTAGTATGATTAGCATTTTTGTGTACCTGACCATATTTTATTTCCTCTGGGAATATACATATAAATTTTCTGATACCCATATTATTAATGGGTTTACCATAAAAGAAATGATGTGGTATACCTTCGGTGCACAATTGATCGTTTTGAGCCAGCCCACAGTATCTAGCGATCTATTTCAAATTATTCGTGATAAGGAAATTGAGAATACAAAGAAGCTTCCGGTTTCAACTTTTGGTTATATTTTTTTATCACATTTATTTAGAATATTACCTATCTTTGTAGGTAATTTTGTTGTAGGCTTTATTTATATAACATTATTGATCGGAGAACTTCCCCAATGGCAAAATTTAATTAAATTTATACTGTTACTTCCTCTTTCTTATATTCTTTCTTTTTCCATTCAGGTTCTTATTGGTTGTTGGGCTGTAAAGATGAAAGATGTATTAACCATGGAATGGCTTTATTCGAAAATGCTTCTAATCTTAGGTGGAGGTTTGATTCCCATTACTTTTTTTCCAGGATTTTTACAGGGGATTTTAACTAAGCTCCCCTTTAATTTTATTATTTTCGTACCATCAGTAATACTATCTGGAAAAATAAATAAATTGGGAATAGATAATATATTTATATTTATATTAAGTTGTGTAGTGTTATTTTTATATTCTTCTAGATTATTAAATAGGACAGCTTGATGAAGATAAGTAGTTATTTTAGATTTACAATGGCTGTTTGGAAAAACAACCTACTTAACTTAGCATTATCCTGGAGAGTCATTGTCTTTAGGCTTATTTTTTTGGTTGTTAATAACATTTTACTTCTATCTTTTTGGTATATTTATTTTCTTAATATAGCAAGTAAATCGAATATATCGATGGATCATATATTTGCATTGTATGGATATGTTACTGTGGTATTTGGGCTAATAAGTTGTTTTTTCGGTAACACAACAAAATTAAGTCATTTAATTTTTAATGGACATCTCGATTTGTATATTACTGGACCAAGGAATACACTTTATCACTGTATTATTGATAGGAGTTCTATTACTGGAGTTGCTGATCTGGCTTTTGGATTTGGTTGCCTGACTCTTTCGGGAATTATTAATATTCAGAATTTTTGGATTTTATTTTTTATTATTCCTTCTTCAATATGTATTTTTATAGGTTCCTGTATCACTATACAGAGTCTCTCTTTTTGGCTTGGAGATTTAAGGAATGTCTCTAAACAGTTCATCATTAACTTGTTAACATTTTCGTTTTACCCTATACAAATATTCCCTAAGGCGATTGTTATAATCCTTTGCTCAGTTATTCCAGCACAGCTTATTGCCAATATTCCTGTGTATATTACCAAAGAGGTAAACTTTCTATATCTTTTGGTATATTTATTTATAAGTTTTATATTCCTTCTGATAGGTGGTTTCGTTTTCTATCAAGGAAAGAAAAAATACAATGCAGATGCGCTATTAGGGAGTGCTAAATGATAAAAGAATTAGAAAAATCAGAATATATAGTATTTGATTTATCCATTCAGTGGTCACAAGAAGATTTGAGAAAAATAAGAGATTATATAGACGACTTAAATAGAGATTACGGTGCAAATACTATATCTTATGAAATATTCATTCATAAAGGTGATGAAAGTGCCGAAAGACTTATTGATTACTATTTAAATGGTGTTCGAAAAGAGAATCTTGTTTATATAGTAACAGACAATACAACTTTCCTTTGTTTTATAAACTCTGGAGAAATGGTTCTAAATAAATGGATGAAGAGATTAATTCGTATATTTTCTCAAAGTCTATCTTTTAGAGATCGAAATAGTCTTTCGGTCGTGCAGTATGAGATGGCTATGTCCTATTTTCATTCAGATAATACATATGCCATCACAAAGGCTTTCGAGCTAGTGACAGATAAAGTGGATGAGTATATTGTGAAGCGTATAACTGATGTGATGAATAGTCATACCATTCTATCTACAGCTTATTTAATAGATGACAGAATTATTACTCCGATATTTCGGGAAAATAATGATGCTATATGTAAGCTGTTTTATAAGGATAAAATGATGGGGGGGTCTGATAAAGAGGTTATAAGCGGGCTTATATCCAGGCATTCTGAGTTTTGCCTTAAATTAGAACAGTCTCCAGCTTTTGTCGGTGTTCTGAAAATGTCAGAAACGAGGTATATTGTTATCATGAAGCTTTCGCACATCTGTATAGATGGTATTGGGCTAGATTTTTTGGTGAAAGAGATAGAAACAGCTATTCATGAGCCTGATTATATACCTTATAAGAGCGATTACTCATCCTATGCCGAAGAGCAATATAATACTAGGCTTTCAAAAAAAATGATTCATAAAGTCGCAATGTTACACCAATTCTATGAACATTTAGGTCTTATGTCCTATAAGCTGGAACTACCTGGGGATATGAGCACTGGATTCAGACAACAATATAATGGACCGGAAACAGAGAGAATTAAACGGGTTTGCCAACATAGCGGCGCATCACTTTTTGTAATTTATCTTACTGCCTATATGGTAACTTTGCTCCAGACATTTGATGAAGATCTGATCGCAATCAGGACATCTTTTGGCAACAGAAAGAATAATAAGATGCATAAGACTGTCGGTTGCTTTACAAACACTCTTTTTGTTCTGCTGTCATCTCAGTATAAAGCGAATTATAAGGAATCTCTTTTGGAAATTCGTGATCAGATGAGCATGTTAATGGAATTTGAGAATGTAGATCTGGCTGATCTTACTTTTTCCATGAAGGCTGAATCAGCAGTGATGGCTTCTCATATGCTTGGCAATATTTCATTTGCTTATATTAAAAACTATCAGGGGAAAGAGGTTGGGTTGAAAAATCTTAATTTTTGGGATGAAAAAGAGAGAACATATCCTCTTCGCCTGGTAGTCGAAGAGAGTTTAGATCGAAATATAATAATAAATATAACCTATAATGAAGGAGCCTTTGAAGCGGGGGGAAAACCGGCAGTTTTAGCTGAGTCTTATATGGAAAATTTAAACCATATCATATCTTCTTTTTCCTAGAGGCTGTTAATTTTTGTTTATTATTTATTCAACAATACATGTGGCAACCTCATCATCACAAAAGATAGCGCTACTGTACTCCTGTAATTTCGGGCTAGTTTGTCATATCAGTGGCCACGGCCCGGTATTTCTTTATTTTCAAAAAAGGCATTTTCAATTAAATGGCGATAGGTGTATAAACACCAGTCCATGTGCGTATTCCCTGCTTTGGATGTCACCTTGCGTGGAATATTAGCTACAGCCCTTTTTTCTTCTATAAAGCGCCTTAATTGGTCACTATCGTACCCTTTATCGGCACAGACAACTTCGGTATTTGGTGACCTGGATATCAGGCTCCAGGCATGGACGATATCATTAACCTGACCCTCCCGATAATTCAAAATGAACGGGCAAACCGCTACTCTCCACGGCTAAGTGGATTTTGGTTGAATTTCCTTCCCGACTTTTCCCAATAGCTTCTTCATCTGATGGAGCGCCACTATTATCCTGATTTGCTTTGACAATACTCCCATCAATGAACAGCCATTCCAGATCATTCTCTAATGCTAACTGTTGAAACAATTTTTGGATAATTCCTTTTTTCGACCACAGATTAAAGCGTCGAAAGACCGTATTCCATTTGCCAAATTCTTCAGGTAAATCTCGCCATTGGATACCCGTTCGTATCTGAAATCATATGGTCTCAACCGTATTGCGGTGCTCATATATGTTGTCAATGCGTCCACTGCGTTGAAGCATTATTCCAGGATTGATCTGTTAACATTCGTCTTGACATAGCAATTCTCTCGGTATATGTGTTTTTAGCGAAACGATTATACCTTATTGCTATGCCGTTCATTTCTTGTACAAAGAGCAACACGTTCTAGCGATATGGTAAGGCCTGACATAAGTAGACATTCTTTATGGTAAAAATGTAACCAAACTATAAAGGGTAAACACAATGGCAAAAGGAAGTCGTTACACAGACGAGTTTAAGCAAGAAGCGGTCAATCAAGTTGTTCAACATGGCTATTCAGTCAACGATGTTGCTGCTCGCTTAGGTGTCTCTGGCAAGACCTTATATAACTGGGTATCCAAATTTTCAAAGCCCTCGACAAAACGCAAACAAGATGATGAGCTTCACGCTGAAATTGCTCGATTGAAGCAGCAACTCAAGTGAGCTGAACAAGAGAGAGACATATTAAAGGAAGCCGCAAGGTTCTTTGCCAACGAGTCAAAGAACGATACGCATTCATAAAATCTCGAAGCCATCGTTATCCAGTCCGTGTTTTATGTCGCTGCCTGAAACTGCATCCAAGCGGTTATTATGCTTGGCTTAAAGAACCGAACAGCAAACGGGATATCGAAGATCAAAGGTTATTGCTCAAGATAAAGGCACTTTGGTTAGAGAGTGGTAGTTTGCATGGATATCGCAACCTTTATCTGGATTTGAAAGAAGAAAAAATCGACTGTGGTAGAGACCGGGTTCTAAGGTTAATGCAAAGCGCAAAACTTCAAACATTACGTGGCTATAAACGTCCTAAAGTCGATTACTCAGGCCACGAATCGGTTGCTATACCTAATGTTCTTAATCGCGAATTTGATGTTTCTCTGCCGAATCAGTGGTGGGTCAGCGATATTACGTATATCCATACGCATGAAGGTTTTTTGTTCCTGGCTGTGGTAATGGATTTGTACGCACGAAAGATTGTCGGCTGGTCTATGTCACCAAGAATGACAGAAGAGCTTGTTTTATCGGCCATCACAATGGCATATTGGAAAAGAAAGCCAGAATCGACGGTTCATTTACACGCCGTTCAGGGTAGCCAATATTCAAGTCGGAAGTGCCGTAAGCTACTGGAATCATTTGGTATAAAACAAAGCATGAGTCGTCGTGGGAATTGTCATGATAACGCAGTAGCAGAAAGCTTTTTCAGTAATTTGAAGAAAGAAAAAGTTCGCGGCAGACAATATAAAACGAGGGATGAGGCCCGACTCGACATTTTTAATTATATTGAAATGTTTTATAACCTTAAAAGGCGGCATACAAACAACGGGCGTCAGTCACCAACAAAATATGAAAAGCAATATTTTAATGGCCTGAAAGGTGTCTAGAATTTTCAGGCCTTACCAATGATGGGTATAGCGTATTACTCTAAATCTGAATAGACACCGATTAGAGAGATACTTTATGCTAGACAAAATAGCCAGAAGAGGTGTTTATGAGTAGAAAAAGATATTCAGAAGAATTCAAAATTGTAGCCTTAAAATAGGTTCTTGAAAAGGTAGTTGTGTAGCCGATATGGCTAATCTTCTGAGGGTATATTAAAAAGTTGTGGGATTAGTTGGGTTGGCTAGAACAGTAACTAACTTTTTGATAAGTATTAATATATTATCTGGTGTGAATTAATATATGTGGTTAGAAGTTGGGAAGTTCAATAGTCAGGGCCGGTTCAATCCACTGGTATCGGAGAATTTGATCCCAAGTTCTGAAAAGTCTGCCGGAATTGCAACCTGTCTGGATAGTTCATTGATGGCGGTAATAGCGGCTGTTAGTTGAACTCACACAGAACCGCTAAAAGAATTGCGTTGCAGATGCAGTGGGGCAGTTTATGGGTGGGCGATGATGAAGGATATTATGCCAAGTCATGCAGATAATAGCCCCATTGTCTGTGATCTGGATTGCATTTTCTATCTGGACTAAAGTCCGTTAAGAGTGATGACAGAACGTCGGGCTGAAGTAGCGGGAGGACCTTTTGCCCTCCCTTCGTGTTAAAGGTGGTGTTCGTGTAAGGCTTCCATTGTTCTGCGCGCACCAAGATGATAGAGCTGACGGTAATAATCTGTGACTGTTTTGACCACCTGAGGGTATTTTTCCACAATTTGATCCATGATCAATTTGAGCGATTCGCGAACGCGCATTTCATCATCACGGGCTTGTCTGTGGCGTTCGCTAAGTTGGGCAGCCAGAGGATCTTCGACAATAAAACTTATTCCCTGCTCGTCCTGACCTCCTGTGTAGCGGATCCATCCGGCTAGTGCTAGTGCCAGTGTATCGTATCGCGTGTCATGCTGAAGATGATAAAGAAGGCTTGCGGCCATTCGCTGAGGAATTTTCTGGCTCCCGTCCATGGCGATTTGATAGGTTCGGTGTTTCAGATGTGGATTAGAAAATCGATTGAGCAGTTCATTGGCATATTTTTTTAGATCGACATCGGGTAGTGTTGTCAGGGTGGGGGCCTGAATGTTGATCATCAGATCGTAGGAGTTTTCGCGGTAATGTCGATTGGCCATAGTATCGGCAATATTTTTATAATCGCCTAAGAAACCGAGATAGGCTAAAAAGGAGTGTGTTGCATTGAGCATTCTTAATTTCATGGTTTCAAATGGTTCTACATCATCGACCATTTGTACGCCTACGGTTTCCCAGGCGGGTCTGCCTGCGGCGAAATCGTCTTCGATAACCCATTGGGTAAAGGATTCGCAAGCAACGGCACAAGGGTCATCGATTCCATCGAGTAATTGGCGGATTACCTGTTGTTTTTCCGGGGTCATTGCCGGGACGATTCGATCCACCATACAGCTTGGAAAACGGCAGTGATTTTCGATCCAGTTGGCAAGTTCGGCTGAGTTATGTTTTGCTAGAGCTAGAACCGCATGTTTGAGTATTTGTCCATTGCCTTGAAAATTATCACAGCTTAGGAGTGTGACGGGGAGATCTTGTGATTGTCTGCGGGTTAATGCGGCAACGATATATCCGATTGCGGTTACAGGTTCGGATGGCGATTCGATATCATGGCAAATATCCGGATGCTGTTCATCGAGTTTTTGCCGGTTGGCGTTCCAGTAATATCCTTTTTCTGTGATTGTCAGGGAGATAATTTTAACCTGAGGATCGCTCATTTGATCGATAATTGCAGCACAACCGTCTAATTTGGGATGCATGCCTTTTGTCACAGCACCGCAAATGATGAGTTCTTGTTGTTCTTTGTCTTGCTCATAGATGCTGTAACGGCAGTTTTGCTGATTTAACTGTTGGATTAGCTTATCGCCTCTGCGCAGATTAACCGCTGCAATTCCCCACCGATAGTCACCTTGTTCTAATACTTTATGGGTGAACAGGGCCTGATGTGCCCGATGAAAGGCACCAAAACCAAGATGGACAATTCCTGTGGTCAATTGTTCTCTTTGATAGCTTGGCAGGTTAAATGATGAGGTATTGGGTATATCTGCGATAGTAGCCATACTTTATTTTCCTCTAATCGTTCAGTGACAAATATGAGCATGTCGTTGACCTATCGGGTTTCGAGAGTATTCAAGACGCGCTTAATCTGAACAATGTTTAATCATCAAAGATAAATAGTCTCTAAGGTGTATTAGAACATACCTGTATAAAAATATTGAGTCTCGTTTTTTGATATACCTTGAATTATTCGTCTTAACTTTGGGGAATTTCTCGTTCTACAAATCGTGATTTATCGAAAAGACATTTTTAATGTGGGTCGTTAGGTGTGATTGAGATCCTAAAAAATAAGGCCATCATGATGTGTGTAATCATAGATGACCTGTCTGGTGGATGAAGGATGAACTAAACGGTAAAGGCTGACATGGCTTTCATCAGTTGCTCTGAGAGATCTTGAAGTTCCTGGCTGCGTTGGCGGGTATTGGTGACCGCATCGGTGGTCATTGATGATTGTTCGCGCATTCTCTGGGCACTTTGTGCAATTTGAGCTGAAGATGCATTTTGTTGTTCAGCCATTGCTGCAATTTGGTGAATAAATTGAACGAGTGAATCAACTGACTGGCTGACCTCTTGTTGCATATGAGTGGCTTCATGCAGCTGTTCGATTGAGTTATGAGCGTGTTCTGTTGCTCTGCCCATGGCAGAGGATGAACGCTGAGCACCATCTTGAAGTTCATTAATGCTCTGTTGGATTTGCCCGGTTGACTCTTGTGTTTTCGCGGCCAGATGTCGAACTTCATCAGCGACGACAGCAAATCCCCGGCCGTTATCTCCGGCCCGTGCTGCTTCGATAGCGGCATTAAGTGCCAGAAGGTTTGTTTGCTCTGCAATGGCCTGTATGACATTCAGGACAGAACCAATTTGATCACTGAGTTTCACGAAGTTATCTACTTCTGTGTTTGCTTCGTTGATGCCTTGTCCGAGACGTTGGATCAGTTCGCCAACATCATTGGATAGTTGCTGACTTTTTTGATTGGTTTGTTTAAGTGTGTCGACATGTTGTTGTATATCCAAAACGGCCCTGGTTTCTTCATCAATAGCTTGTGAAGCTTCCCGAATTGCTTCATTAACTTGATCTAACTCCTGTTGTTGATTTGAAGATTGTTGATGGGCGGTTTCACTGTTTTCTGTGAGGTGTTCAATTTTTTGTTGTGTTGCTACGCTGTTGTGGTTGACTTTTTGAACAAGTTCACGGGTTGTTTGCAGAAAACGATTGACAGAATCCCCCATTGTTGCAATTTCATCTTTACCAATGATCTGAACTTTTTGCGTCAGATCTCCGCCACCTTCAGCTAAAGTCATTAGGTTTGTACTTAGTCGTTTCAGTCGCCTTTGAATTTTAGCAATGAAGAAAATAGCAATTGCAATGAGTAAAATGATGCCTCCGGCGATTTGGATGGTGAGCGATTTATTGGTGACTGATTTGGCAAGTGCCTGAATGTCATTGATGAGGTGATGGGTATTGTTTTGGTTCATTTTTAATAATGTGTTAGCTAACTGGGTCAGTTCGTTTGCGCTGGATTTCCCCATCCGGGTTAGAAGGATTTTGCTGTTATGGACTATTTTTTCGCGTGCAGCAAGCGCTTGTTCTGTCTGACGTTTTTGTGCCTGATTGAAATCGGCCATGTCATAACCGACTTTGAGGGTACCAATTTGACTTCCCTGAAACATCACCGGTGTGATGGTGAAATAGATAGTGGGGTCTTTTGCCGCTTCGGTCAGTACTCTCGTCAGTGCATTTGGCCCTTTTCCTTTAATGTCTAACTGCTGCACTTTATTGCGGGAGCGGTTCAGGCTATGTGTGAGCAGTTTTCCTTTTGAACTAACGAATGCTGCCACAATGACATTGGGGTTTTGCTGCGTAGCAATAATTAAATTGGTCATCTGAACCAGATTATTATCTAGAATGGCTTCGGTTGCACTACTGACAATCAGACGGTTGTAGTTTTGGGCTTCCTGTTTGAATTGTTTGAGCTGATGTGAGCTAATGGATTGTTGTTGCTGAGTAAAAAACTGGTTGAGGGATTGATCCATCTCATCAGAAATCTGTTTTCTGGCTTTTCTGAGATGACTGAGTTGCTCGGTTTTATTTTGTTGGAGTAGCGTTTGTATTGATTGGGTATTTTTGTGCAATTTAGCTTCTAAATGGATCTGTAACTGTTTTATCTGTAAAAAAGACGAATAGCCAATGATGATCGTCTGAACTGCAACCAGTAATCCAGTTGCAAGAAGAATCAATCGCAAGAGAGGACTATCGAATTTCTTTAGCATTGTTAAGGGTCCTTCTAGTTAAAATACTAAATGTATTTTTCAATTGAAACAGGGGTTTATTTTTTATAATTAACTGTGTTTTGCTTCATTATTGCACACAAGCAGGGCGATGGAATGAGTAAGAGTACGCAGAATGTAAATTTATTTAGAAATTGTTATACCAATTTTAAATTAAAAATATTCAACCAGGTCTTTGGTAACGTTTTTGTTATTAATGGGGGGATTCACTCGTAGTTTAATTGGAACAATTTTACAGTGTGACGCATAATGAACTGATGGCGTTTATTGTCGTAATGATGACAAGGAAAATGAATGAAGAAGACTCGTGTTATTTCTACGGATGATATTTTGTTGACTCTTTGTGATTCGGTCACAAAGGTTTTAACGACAGCAACAAATTCTGAAGTATCTTATTCGGCAATGGTGCAGAAGATTTATAAAACCTGCTTAAAGCCTGATATTGGTTGTTTCGTTTTGTTCGATGGTGGATTTTCCGGATTAGTTCTGATGAACTTCACCGCTCAAGCGGCTCTGGAAATTTATCAGACTTATATGAAAAGTATGGGAATTTCAGAAGCAGAGCTGGCAACGCAGCATACCTCTGATGAAGTCGCTAATGTGATGGGTGAGTTAATGAACCAGAGCATTGGGGATTTCACGGGTAGAGTTGGCAGTCAGTTGCATACCAGCATTACCCAGAATCAACCGAAAATGTTAGCAATTAATAAGCAGGTTTTGATCTCTGTTGATACAAATCTGGATCGACCTCAGGCCAGACGTGTCACGTTTGTTACCGCTAGAAATAATATTTTTTATCTGGAACTGGCAATGGATAAGACTGAGTTTATTCAAATTGCAGATATAGATGAACGTGAAGATGCGGATCCGGATGAGATTATAGCTGAAGCTAATAATAAGCGAGCCGAGAAACCTGTTGCTCAGGTCGTTGATAATGATCTCTTGGATGAATTAGGGCTATAGTTTCTAAATTAGCTATCAAAAAGTGTATAATATTGCAATTTGATTTTAGGGTATTTGAGTGACGGCACCGCTTGATAGCGAGTTCATGGAACAGGCGATAGAATTGGCCCTGAAAGCTCAACAGGAAGATGAAATTCCTGTTGGAGCTTTGGTCGTTTATCGTAATAAAGTGGTTGGACGTGGTTGGAATCGCAGTATTTGTTGTCATGATGCGACACATCATGCAGAAATTATGGCGTTACGTGAAGCTGGAAAGAACTTGCAAAATTATCGTCTTATCGACACGACTTTATATGTGACACTTGAGCCTTGCCCTATGTGTGCCGGAGCCATGGTTCATGCACGGGTTGCAAGGCTTGTATATGGGGCGTTTGATTTGAAGACCGGGGCCGCAGGGAGTGTTTTCAACCTGGTTGCCGATCATCATCTTAATCATCAAATGGAAGTAGTTGGTGGTGTGGAACAAGAGCGTTGTGCGAAGCTTTTAAGTGAGTTTTTTCGCCATCGCCGTGAAGTAAAACGGGCTGCGAAAAAACTCAAACGATCATCTCAGCAAAGCTGAGTACTATTCATTACCTTCACCTAATTCAGTTAGCGTAAAACTGCGTTGGCGCCATAGGGTTTTTTTATGCTGGCGAGCCAGCAAAATGCGTCGACGAGGTGACTGTGCGGTATGACGACGTTTTCTTAACATCTCATCCCTCCTTCTTTTTTGTTGTATCTTTATCTTTTTTTCACGTTTAAACTTACCCATACTAGATGTCATTATCATGACAGTCAACGAACTTTCTTGCCTATATGGAATCGCAGGGGGGATTACGGGCTCACTGAACCATTTCTTTGTGAGCCGGTCTTGCATTTTCAGCCTGAGCCCGGCGCTGTTCTGCATCGAGTAATATCAGACTTTGGTAATATTGCCTGATGTTGTTAACGTAGTTATAGGCCTCGGTTCCACGGGCATAACCGTAACGTGTCCGCCTGTACCACTTTTGTTGCATCAATAAAGGAAGTCTTTCTTTGACATCGGCCCAGTTATTAGGGTTTTTCCCTTGTAACCGGGTGATATGTCTGGCATCTAGCAAATGGCCAAATCCCATGTTATAAGCTGCCAGGGCAAACCATATTTTTTCATCTTTGTGGATACTGTCTGGAACGAGTGTGATTAACCGTCTTAAATAGGTGGCTCCACCACGAATGCTTTGGCGGGGATTCAGACGATTAGAAATACCCATATTATGGGCGGTTCTTAATGTAAGCATCATCATTCCACGGACCCCTGTATTTGAACGGGCTCTGGGGTTCCAGTGAGATTCCTGATATGAAACAGCTGCAATCAGACGCCAGTCCAGATTACCGGAATATTCCTTAAACCACTTTTCATAGCGGGGAAGCGTGGTTTTGACAGCACGTAAAAATGAACGTGTATCGACATAGTCGAATTGCTCGATATGACCAAAGTACTTTTCTGTGAGCTTTTTAATTGTGCCATCCCGATGTTTGAGCCCAAAGAAACTGATTAGTGTCGAGTAAAAGGCATCATCGTCGCCTCTGCGGATGGCCCAACTGATGGGTTCATCCCGATGCAGTACAAATATGCTGGCTAGTTTAGGATAGTAGCGTTGTGTTAAAGCGAGAATACGATTATCGACGACAGCATAAGTGAGTTCACCTTGATGAACTTGTCTTAACAGTTCTTCATCATCGACTTGATTGTTAGCTGCTATGGTGAGATTCGGATAGCGTTTTTTTAGCCGTTTTAATATATATTCATGGTAGCTGCCGGCAACGACACCGATTTTTTTGTGGATGTCTTTTATATCACGGGGTATAGCTGCCCCTTTCCTATAAACGAGGACACTGTCGACATCATAAAAATCAGGTGAAAATCGAAATTGGCTATGTAGTGTTGGTGTTGGAATTAAAGAAGCAGCAATGAGATCTACGCGTTTCTCTTTGAGCGCATTATAGAGATCCATCTGACTATATAGAGGAATCATCTTTAACCGTACACCCAAATAGCGGGCATAGTCGCTTAATAATTCGTAATCGATTCCTGTCGGGCGATCGTTTTGATCATAATAAAAGTTGCGGGATGAATACAAGGTGCCGACCCGGAGTACCTTTCGGTATTCAAGTTGTTTTAATTCGCTTTGTTTCGTCTGACCATATCGACAGCCGCTTAAAAAAGCAATAAGTATGGCTATGATAGCCCATGTCAATAGGTTGCGTGGCGTTGGCAAACGTATGTTACATCCTTCCCAAAATGGTTACCGGTCGGTATTTATGTTTGATAAACGAGCTCATTGTATCATCGATTGGGCGTTTGGTCGTGTTTTGAAGAAATATGTTTTTAAATATGACGTTATATCAATGCTGTTTAAAGAGTTTTATTCATGAGTTGGCTCCATATGGTTACGATACCCGTCAAAATTATTTATAATGGAGACCAATTCACCCCCCTTGGAATGCATACGAGTATATTTTATGGAAATCTTGCGTGGTGCGCCGGCACTGTCTGAATTTCGTATTTCCCAATTCATGAAACAAGCTAAAGAGATGTTGCTTCCTGTCATAGGTATCTATGCGGAATATATGCATTTTGTTGATTTGAATTCTTCTTTAGATGATGAAAGTCAGAGTGTTCTTGCAAAACTGCTGACTTATGGACCGACGATTACTGAACACGATTTGCAAGGCGAACTGTTTTTGGTGACTCCCAGACCCGGAACTATTTCCCCCTGGTCCTCTAAAGCAACTGATATTGCTCATAATTGTGGCCTGAGTCAGGTGAATCGATTAGAGCGAGGTATTGCTTATTATGTCTGCTTTGATGGTGCTTTTAGCAAATCTGATCGTGCAAATGTCGCAGCATTGTTGCATGACCGAATGATGGAAAGTGTGTTCGTTTCTATAGATGATGCGAGTGTGCTTTTTTCTCATGCGAAGCCGGCTCCGGCTGTGAGTGTTGATATTCTGGGTGCGGGTCACAGTGCTCTGGAGAAGGCTAATATCGAGCTGGGATTAGCGCTCGCTGATGATGAAATCGACTATTTGGTTGAAAATTTTAGAAAGTTAAGGCGAAATCCAAATGATATAGAACTGATGATGTTTGCACAGGCTAACTCAGAGCATTGTCGTCATAAGATTTTCAATGCAGACTGGACCATCGATGGTGCTGTGCAGCCCAAATCATTGTTTAAGATGATTAAAAATACGTTTGAAATGCACAGCGATGGGGTTTTATCTGCCTATAAAGACAATGCTTCGGTTATGGTGGGCTCTTCTGCGGGGCGTTTTTTCCCGGCCCCCCATAATTATCAATATGCCTATCATCAGGAAAATATCCATATTTTGATGAAGGTTGAAACGCATAACCATCCAACGGCTATTTCTCCGTTTCCCGGTGCAGCCACAGGATCTGGTGGTGAAATTCGTGATGAAGGCGCTACCGGAAGAGGCTCTAAGCCAAAAGCCGGTTTGGTTGGATTTAGCGTCAGTAACTTACGTATTCCCGGGTTCGTTCAACCCTGGGAAGAAGATTTTGGTAAACCTTCTAGAATTGCCAGCGCTCTAGAGATCATGATTGATGGTCCTTTAGGGGGGGCTGCTTTTAATAATGAGTTTGGCCGACCTAATCTGTTGGGCTATTTCCGAACCTATGAAGAACAGGTCAATAGTTTTAACGGTCTTGAAGTTCGCGGTTATCACAAACCTATTATGATGGCGGGTGGTTTGGGCAATATTCGTGAAGAGCATGTCGAGAAAGGTGAAATCCCCGTTTCTGCTAAAATTATCGTTCTGGGTGGCCCGGCCATGAATATTGGTTTGGGCGGCGGTGCGGCTTCATCGATGGCGTCAGGTCAGTCGGCTGAAGATCTTGATTTTGCATCTGTACAACGTGAGAACCCTGAGATGGAACGCCGTTGTCAGGAAGTGATTGATCGTTGTTGGCAGATGGGTGAACAGAACCCTATCTCATTTATTCATGATATTGGGGCCGGTGGTTTGTCAAATGCGTGTCCTGAGCTGGTTAATGACGGTGGCCGTGGTGGCCGTTTCCAATTACGTCAGGTGCCTAATGATGAGCCGGGGATGTCACCTCTTGAAATTTGGTGTAACGAATCACAAGAACGTTATGTGCTTGCTGTGCCTGCCGACCGACTGGATCAATTTGATGCGATTTGTTTGAGGGAAAGAGCACCCTATGCAGTCATCGGTGAAGCAACTGCAGAGAAAGATTTGATTTTGCATGACAGCCATTTTGGTAATGATCCAATTTGTTTGCCATTGGATGTGCTTTTGGGCAAACCACCGAAGATGTATCGGGATGTTAAAACAGCAAGTTTTCAGGGCAAAGGTCTTGATACAAAGGGCATGAATGTCAGCGAAGCGGCTCATCGTATTTTGCGGCTGCCAGCTGTGGCTGAAAAAACGTTTTTGATCACAATTGGTGATCGCAGTGTGACCGGGTTAGTCGCCAGAGACCAAATGGTAGGTCCCTGGCAGGTTCCTGTTGCAGATTGTGCTGTAACGGCTGCCAGCTATGATACTTATGCTGGTGAGGCAATGTCGATTGGTGAGCGGACCCCGACAGCATTGATTGATCATGCTGCTTCTGCGAGGTTGGCTGTTGCCGAAGCCATTACCAATATTGCTCCGGCACAAATTGGTCCGTTAGGTGGTATTAAACTTTCTGCAAACTGGATGGCTGCTGCTGGCCACCCTGGTGAGGATGCAGGTCTTTATGCTGCAGTTAAGGCTGTTGGCGAAGAACTTTGCCCGGAACTGGAGTTAACTATTCCTGTTGGTAAAGATTCGATGTCGATGAAAACCCGCTGGCAACAGGACGGTTCAGAGCGTGCAGTGACATCTCCTTTGTCATTGATTATCAGTGCGTTTGCCAAAGTGGAAGATGTCAGAGCAACGGTTACGCCCCAATTACAAAATGATCCGACTAGTTTATTGGTTCTGATTGATTTGGGGCAGGGCCGTAATCGTTTGGGCGGTTCGGCACTTGCTCAGGTTTATAAACAATTAGGTGATGAAGCTCCTGATGTTGATGATTCAGCACTTTTGAAAGGCTTTTATAATGTGATACAGGCATTAGTCGCTGATCACAAACTGTTGGCTTACCATGACCGTAGCGATGGTGGACTGTTTACAACAGCCGCCGAGATGGCTTTTGCCGGTCACTGTGGCGTGGACATTTCACTCGATCAGTTAGGTCATGATGATCTGGCGGTGCTTTTTAACGAAGAATTGGGTGCATTAATCCAGATTTGTGGAGAAGATAAAGAGGCTGTTCTGACGATGTTAGCTGGACATGGTTTAGCATCATGTAGTTATGTGGTTGGCCGGCCAAATCGTGATGATACTTTACGTTTTACCCGTAATGGAGAAAGCATATTAAGTGAATCAAGGGGATATTTCAGACAGGTTTGGGCTGAATTAACCTATCAGATGCAGGCACTTCGCGATAACCCTGATTGCGCGAAATCGGAATTTTTGGCAAAAGGCGATGAACAAGATCCGGGATTGAATGTTGAGCTTAGCTTTGATGTTCATGAAGATGTTGCCGCACCCATGATCGCTAAAGGTGTTCGTCCGCAAATGGCAATTCTGCGTGAGCAGGGTGTTAACTCTCACACTGAAATGGCAGCTGCATTTGACAGAGCTGGTTTTGATGCGATTGATATGCATATGAGCGACATTTTAAGTGGCCGGGTGACACTGGAACAATTTAGTGGTTTAGCCGCCTGTGGTGGTTTCTCTTATGGCGATGTTTTAGGTGCTGGGGAAGGTTGGGCGAAGTCGATTTTGTTCAATGCAAAAGCGCGTGATCAGTTTGCCCGGTTTTTCGAGAGAGGGGATACGTTTGCACTGGGGGTCTGTAATGGATGCCAAATGTTTTCGACTCTAAAAGAGCTGATCCCAGGGGCACACATGTGGCCACGTTTTGTTCGGAATCAGTCTGAGCGCTTTGAAGGTCGTTTTAGCCTCGTTGAAATTCAGTCATCGCCGTCTGTATTTTTCAGTGATATGCAAGGCTCCAGAATGCCGATTGCTGTTGCTCATGGGGAAGGGCTGGTCGAAGTGCATGATGATGCCCATCTTAAGCTGATTGAGCAAAGTAACACGGTTGCTGTTCGGTTTGTTGATCACTATGGCAAAGCAACAATGAGTTATCCGTTTAATCCGAATGGTTCGGTTAATGGGATTACCGGGCTGACAACAACAGATGGTCGGGTGACGATTATGATGCCTCATCCTGAACGTGTATTCCGTAGTGTTGCTCATTCCTGGCATCCACAAGAATGGGGTGAAGACAGTCCTTGGATGCGAATGTTCCGCAATGCCCGTCGACAGTTGGGGTAAGTTCATTTTTAGAGCCGGCTTTAAAGCCGGCTTTTTAATCTTTAATCCCACATCAGAAAACAAGACTGACACATCACGAATCAATCGTTATTCATGGTGATTTCTTATCCTGAGTTGAGGTTATTTATGGTTTGAAAATGATGTCGATATATCCGTCTTTGACGTCGATTTTTTCTGCAAATCGTTTTATGAGTGCTTGTTTGGTTTTTTTGTCATTCAGTTTGTAGATAGGGTGTGATTGTAGATAAGTCTTGAGCGATTTTTCTAGTTTAGGGAGAAATTCTGAAACGATTGTACTGTATTTGGATGGATTGATATTGTTTAACTTCACTTGTATATCAGTAAGATAAATGGCCCCTTCAGTTTGGCTATAAATGGGTTTTGCACTAAAGTTTCCATGGCAGTTGAAATTAATATTTTTAATGAAGCTGGACAAGCGTAAGTTAATCAGCCCACTTAACTGAATTTGTTGTTGGTTGTTCCGGCCAATGTGTACGGTTAGTTGATTTAAATCAGTATTGATGGCGGCCAGTGATCCGAGTCGATAGGTTTTCTGGTAGTTCACATGTTCTTTGAGATAGTGTGTGACTTGTGCTTCGGTGATTTGGTAATTGTAACTACAAGCACTTAACATAAACGTAGTGAGTAGGATCAATAATAAATGCAGTTTTTTCAAAATAGGCTCCGATACTTATTCATGCGGTATGATTCTAACAGTTCTGACGGGATTGTTGAGTAATACTATCAGTCTTGGGATTCTGAATGGTGCGGCTGAATTTGATTCAGGTTTATTTAGTGAATTACCGGGCTATATGAGTGTTCCAGGTTTTATGTATTAAAGGATGCTCGTCTATTTAGAGATTATGTAGGATGAAAAGAAAATTTGTCCTGATATCGGGGATCTTTGCTATTGGTTTAGTTGCCTTAGGGGTTAGCCAGTGGTTTAAAATCCCAGAGCAAACACGGGTTATAATGGACAGACAACAACGAAAAGCTCAGTGTCCGGACTGGGTTACTTTATCGGCGCAAGAAGCCAATCCATTGCCAAGGCTATTTACTGTGGTCAGCTGGAATATCTATAAAACGCAAAATACCGGGTGGCAGGGAATGCTGACAAAGCTTTCAAAGCAGGCTGATATCATTGCATTGCAAGAGGCCAGAGAGTCAACTACACAGGCATTCTGGAAGTCTCAGGGGTGGTCGGCGACTATGCTTGAGGCGTTTTCTATGGGGGCAAAGAGTGTAGGGGTTCAGATAGCCTCTAAATACCCACCTAAACAAGTTTGTGGGCGCCGTAAACACGAACCATTGATCTTATTACCTAAGTCTTTGTTGATTGGCGTTTATCCTTTATCTGAAAATCAAGGGGATTTATGGGTCGTGAGTCTGCATTCAATTAATTTTTCATTGAAACTAAATGCGTATATGAGTCAGTTAGGTGAAATTGCAGATATGCTTAAAAAGCATCATGGTCCAGTTATTATAGCCGGTGATTTTAATACTTGGAGTAAACGGCGGATGGCCGTTTTAGACCAATGGATGGAGCAACATCAGTTACAGCCGGTTAGGTTTAAAAATGATTTGCGTAGCCGGTTTTTTGGCCACGCATTAGATCATATTTATTACCGTGGTATCAAATTAGTCCGAAGCCGTATTTTTAAAACACAGGCATCTGATCATAATGCATTATCAGCAACTTTTCGCACTATACATTCAGACGAGTAATATTAACGTAAACGTTTAATTTTTGACCCGGTTGTAAGTACCCATGTCGATTAAGGTCATTCCATTTGATCAGATCGGATATATGCACGTTAAATTTATTGGCAATGACGGATAGAGAGTCACCTGGGTGAACTTCATAAACAATTTTCCGAGTGATCCCTTTTGTTCCAGCCGAGCGCTGCCAAATGACCAGGTTTTGTCCTCTGTGCAAGGCATCTTTAGGCGACAGGCCATTCCATCTCGCTAATTTTTTGTAGCTAATATGGTATTCACGTCCGATATCCCACAATGTATCGCCCGGGCGAACTGTGTAGTGTAACTTGATAGGCCCTCTTTCACGCGATTGGATCTGCGCTAACCGTTGTGTCTCGCTTAAAATATATTGTGTCGGATTACGCGTTGAAATCGGTACCAATAAATGTTGACCAATTCGTATCATATTTCCTTTTAAGTGATTGATATGAAGCAACATATTGACAGTTGTCTGATATTTAAACGCTATCTTGTTTAGGGTATCACCATCAACGACTTTATGGCGCTTCCATTGAATCAGTTTATTTGATGGTAAAGCCCGGAGTGCACTTTTAAACCGATCGACCCGACTGTCAGGAATTAACAATCGGTGAGGACCATTTGGATCGGTTGCCCACCGGTTGAATCCGGGATTGAGCAGATAAAGTGTTTTTAAATTGATGCCTGCTAGTTTTGCAGCCAGAGCCAGATCTATTTGACTGCCGATATTAACTGATTGCAGATAAGGCTCATTATCTATTGTCGGCAATTTTATATGGTATTTTTCCGGGTGTTTAACCACTTCGCAAAGTGCTAACAGCCGGGGAACATAAGCTTCTGTTTCGCTCGGAAGATGCAAAGACCAGAAATCGGTTGAACGATGATGTTTTCGGTTGTAACGAATTGCATCTAAGACCCGACCCTGTCCTGAGTTGTAAGCGGCAATGGCATTGAGCCAGTTGCCATTAAACAATTTATTAAGCCATTCCAGATAATCAAGGGCCGCTGTTGTTGAGGCTGCAATGTCTCTTCTTCCGTCATACCACCAGTTTTCACGTAATCCGAGGTGCTTTGCTGTATCAGGGATGATTTGCCACATACCTGATGCTTGTCCATGAGAATAAGCAAAAGGATCATAGGCACTTTCAATAACCGGTAATAAAGCCAACTCTACAGGCATATTTCGTTGCTTAAGCTGATTGACAACCCAATAGATATAAGGCGATGCGCGTTTAGATACACGTTGAAGATATCTGGGATGACGGATAAACCAATTGAGCTGAGATCTGACTCTGGCATTATGCACTGGGACTTTGAATGTCATAGTTGCCGCAATGCGCTTCCAGATATCTTTATAAACAATGACTTTAGGTTCTGGAACGGGACTTACAGTATCTTGTCCCAGTTTAGAATTGTCATCTTCGGATAGTACAATCGAATCAGCATGATCTTGCGATGACTCAGAATTCAGTCCCTTTGAGGATGATTCGATTGATTTGTGTTGCTTGGTCTGATGTTGGAGTATTGTCGTTTGACAGCCTGTTAACAAAGCTATCACCATCAGACTGACCAGTTTTAAACGCATTGGTTGCCTTATCACCCTCAAAAATAGCAGCTATGGTACGGATAGTTTTTAATCTGTTCAAGTCAGAAACGGTCTTTCAATTGCCGTAAACCCGCGAAAACGTCTATTTCTGATGAACAGGGAGACTGCTGAGAGGCTTCTACAGCTGCTTTTACACTAGGTTTCTGACATCTTAGAAATGGATTGCAATCAAGTTGTGACGCGAGGTCAAAAGGTATGGTTGGCAACCCTTGTTGGCGTTGTTTAACCATAATTTGTTGGTAGGCTTGTAAAGTTTTGTTTTCAGGTTCAATGGTCAGAGCAAATTTCAAATTACTCAGAGTATATTCGTGGGCAGAATAAATTTGAGTTGAGGTTGGTAATGATGCAATTTTTTCAAGACTATTGATCATCTGTTCTGCCGTTCCTTCAAAAAGTCGTCCGCAGCCACAGTTAAATAATGTATCACCACAAAAAAGATGATGTCCGTCATAATAAGTGACATGGTCTGATGTATGTCCTGGGGTTGAGATGACTTCTAGTGAAATGTCCAGAGCTTTAAGTTCTATGGACTGACCGGATTCCACCCCTATAGTCTGGAAAGGGAGGGAAGATTGACTATTGGCGTATACTTTACATTCAGGATAGTGTTCTAATAATTTTTCTACACCACCAATGTGATCCTGATGGTGGTGTGTAAGTAATATATAGCTTAAATTGGCCTGAAGGGCTCCCAAGCGTTTAAGTAATGTATCGGCCTGACCTGGATCAATGACTGCACATTGGCGTTGTTGTGGGTTGTGAAGTAACCAAATGTAGTTATCATTAAACGCAGGTATGGTTAAGATTTGCATATGGAGTACCTTTCTGATCTTTTTAGAATGGTTGCTAAAGTTTATTGAGCTTTGGTGGTTGTTTTTTTTTATATAACCACTGAATGTTAACTCCCTATAGTATGCCAGAAAATACTTGAGGATATTCATGAAGCCGGCAAAAATCAGGCAAAAAGTGATTAGCCCTTTACATTGGCAGGATTTCTCTGGCGGTGAGTGGCTAAAAGATCAGGAGCAGGTATTGCTGGATCACTATTTACCTGGGATCTTTGGTTATCACTTGTTGAAACTGGGTCATTTGAGCTGTCAGATGGATTGTTACCGCTCGTTGATTCGTCATCATGTTAATGTAGCACCACCCGGAGCTGGTACGGGAGTTGTAGCCGAATTGACTGCGCTACCGATTCAGGAAAGTAGTGTCGATCTTTGCCTGTTGCATCATACCCTTGATTTCGCCAGCGATCCTCACCAAATATTACGAGAAGTTGAGCGGGTTCTGACAGCGGATGGGTACATTGTCTTAAGTGGATTTAATCCGGTTAGCTTAATGGGGGTAAGAGGATATCTCGGACGGCGTCGTTCGATACCCTGGTCTTGTCGGATGTTTACCCCGATGCGGGTTAAAGACTGGTTGCATCTTCTTGGGTTTGATGTGTTACATGACGAGCGGTTTGCACTTACCAGTTTTACCGGATCTAAACCCTGGGCTGACTGGTTTGAGCGACAGGGACGCTATTATTGTCGCCCGGTTTCATCATGCTATTTTCTGGTTGCCCGTAAGCGGACTGTTCAGTTGACGCCTATTCGGCCCAAATGGCTGTTAAAACGTTCGTTAACTGCATCACCTTTAATCAGTTGATTTTTCATAGTCTTTGTCTATCTCAGATGGCTGGTTCGTTGCTGCATCTCTGGCTAATTCATCACAACGTTCATTTTGTGGATGGCCATTGTGTCCTTTGACCCAGCGCCAGTCGATTGTGTGTCGTTGGGTAGCCTGGTCGAGCCGTTTCCACAGGTCAACATTTTTAACCGGTTGTTTGCTGGCTGTTTTCCAATTTCTTTTTTTCCAGTTATGGATCCACTGAGTAACTCCCTGACGGACATACTGACTGTCAGTCGTGAGAATCACATGGCATGGGCGTTTTAATGTTTCTAATCCAACAATAGCCGCCAGTAATTCCATCCGGTTATTGGTCGTTAAACGGAATCCTCCAGAAAGCTCTTTTTGTGTTGTTCCATATTGTAAGATGAGCCCATAACCACCTGGGCCAGGGTTCCCGAGGCACGAGCCATCGGTAAATAATTGCACTGCTTTAGTCATGGTTTGTTAATATATTGCTATATCCAACATAAAATCTAAGTGTCGCATAGGTGAGCATGTGAGCCAAACACAAGAACGACGATTGGTGGTTTTTGATACAGAAACTACAGGAATGAATGATGATGGACCAGTTTATCTGGGACATAGGGTGATTGAGATTGGCTGCGTTGAAGTGATTAACCGTAAGTTAACGGGACGAACTTTTCATGTCTATATCAAGCCTGATCGGCCTGTTGACCCTGAAGCGATTGCTGTTCATGGTATTACGGATGATTTTTTAGCTGATAAACCGGTATTTGATCAAATCGCAGGTGATTTTGTCGAATTTATCCGGGGGGCAGAACTGGTTGCCCATAACTCAGGATTCGATGTGAGTTTCCTGAATCATGAGTTTTCAATGTTGCCCCGAATGAATGAAAAAATTGAAAATCTGGCTGAAGTGACAGATTCATTACTTGTTGCCAGACGAGGGGAGTATCGGGGCAGGGATGTTCAGGAAGTCGTCGGTAAGCCTCTGCCATCAAGAAAAAATCTTGATTCTCTATGTGATTATTACGGAGTCGATAGCAGTTCCAGGACTTATCACGGCGCGTTACTTGATGCTGAATTATTGGCTGAAGTATTTCTCAAGATGACTGGGGGACAGAGTCGCTTTAATTTAACTGAAGATCATAGCAATGGTGCCGATGGTTATATACAGCGACTTGATCCTAATCGTCCAGTTCTTAAGGTTATAAAAGCTTCTGATGAAGAAATGAAATTTCATCAGGAACGATTAGATCTAGTTGAGAAAAAAGGTGGACATTGTCTATGGCGTGAGCTTGAAAAATCATAGGAGATGCGTTTTGAACTGGGTTTTGCGGTGGGTGATTCTGTTCGGTTTAGGCGTATCGGTGATATCGCCGATTGCCTATAGCGATAACTTGGTTGATGTTTATCGCAATCATAATATTCCATTAATTGACAATCGATTTCGGATTGATCCCAAAGTAACTGAGGTTACTTTTCTATTGCAGCGTAAACCTGGATCGGCTCCTGCAATTTTAGTTCGACCGGATGGAAGTAAAATTTATCCCTGGAAGTTTCCAAAAGGCGATCATTGGCTAGAAACTTCCAAAATGGACATTGTGACGCTTAAAAATCCAATGCCCGGTCCGTGGCAGGCTCTGGTCAGTTATCAGGGACAAAATGCTATTAAGGTTGTCAGTAATGTCAAATTGCATGTCGAGCCATTCCCTCTGCAGGTTTTTGTTGGAGAACGACTCTCTCTAAAAGCACAATTATTAAATCAGGGAAAGCCCTTGATCTTTGGTCCTTATATGGACAATGTTTTATTACATGTAACGTTAGATAGCCTTGGAAGTACTCAGGATGATAATTTTGCGTTTGCACACACGAAACTGGCTGCTTTGAGGGATGATGGTAAAGCTTTTGACGGATATCCTCGGGATGGAACTTATACCGGGTATGTTGAGTTAGAGGTTCCGGCAGGGAAGTACACTTTGAGAGTGATGACTCAAAATGGTGTCTTTACACGAGCTTACCAGCAGATGTTGCTTGTTTCTCATCAGCCATATCAGGTTGAGTTATTACCTCCCAAAGATACGACCCACAAAGCGCGGATCAAAGTGGCTGTCGATGCCGATGAAATTAAACCTGATTCGTTAGTGATTAATGGAATTATCAGGAATGATTTAAAATGGAAGAAACATTTTCAAATTCGTACCCGAAAAGTATCTAGAGATCATTTATTTGTTTTACCGACACCCACTCAGCCTGGCTCATATCGAATAGAGGCGCTTGTTTATGCCACTACTTTGGGGGGGAGGCCTGTTGTTATGCGTATGCCTGTTAAAACTTTTTATGTTTTGGCTCCACCGCCGCCTCCGGTTGTGAAGAAAACTCCCGAGGTCAAAAAAGTTAAACCAGAGCCATCTCACTGGCTGCTATGGACAATTCTTGCAGTAGTACTAATACTAGTAATGGGGGCTGGTCTATTTGGCTTTGTCTGGTGGCATAAACGTCAGGCATTTAAGAAAGCACTGGCTGATGCATCTGCGGGTGAATCAGAGGAAATACATCTGGAGTCACAATCAACTACGCCAGAGAAGGATGAACCTCAGGATGCACCTGGATTGGAATCAGAACCAGACCTGACGAAAGAAGAGAAAGACGAATAAATTATAATTTGTTTATTTATAGAGCGGTTGACATGTTTTTTAAATAAAAATGAAAAAACCTTGTTGACTCCCTAAACGCAGATACGTATTATCTGCGCCGCAGCTTAAGGTAGTGATGCGGAGTGGTAGTTCAGTTGGTTAGAATACCGGCCTGTCACGCCGGGGGTCGCGGGTTCGAGTCCCGTCTACTCCGCCAATCTCTTCTTATATGCTGTATTCGGTAACGGAGTGGTAGTTCAGTTGGTTAGAATACCGGCCTGTCACGCCGGGGGTCGCGGGTTCGAGTCCCGTCTACTCCGCCATTTAGGTTTGTTATCGAATGATTTGAAATTAGCGGAGTGGTAGTTCAGTTGGTTAGAATACCGGCCTGTCACGCCGGGGGTCGCGGGTTCGAGTCCCGTCTACTCCGCCAAGTTTCAATGCCCTTCATATGGAGCGGTAGTTCAGTTGGTTAGAATACCGGCCTGTCACGCCGGGGGTCGCGGGTTCGAGTCCCGTCCGCTCCGCCAACTACTTAGTCCAGTAAATGATATCGTATTTATCGTGCCCTCTGTTTCTCTACGGATACCCTTTTTAGTTTAGTTGTTCTGTATTTGAAATCCTTTCTGTGACGCTTGGATTATCAATTGCTGAGTGAATGTCATTTGATTTTTTATGCATGAGTGTATTGTACTGCAAGCGGCAACAAGGTTCTTAATGGGTAGAAATTATGTTGCGGATAAGCCAGGTTTTGCATTTGGTTTCGTGTTTTAACTATATGTTTTTGAATAAAAATCAACCGATTTATTTTGATGTCTATGTTTTTTAAAATATTTCTCTTCCCTAGCATATTGTTATTTTCATATTAGAACCTTCAGTGCATTAAGTTAATTATTTTTTAAATTTATTCTTTTTTATTGATGGCGTTGACTATTATATAATGGGGAGGTGTAAACAAAATTTGAGATAACTTCATCTAAAATATTTATCGATGATAAATTTATCGGATATATCAATATTTGATATTTTAATTGTTAATTGTCTTTCAAAGTTGATTAAAAGTACTAAGCTTAATGATCTAACCTTAATGTTAGAATGTTGATTTTTTATATCATTATTAATATAGATATTTTTGAGTAATCGATAGATATGAAAATACATAAATTATGCTGAGAGCTATGTGTAAAGGTTTCAAATGAATAACAATTTATTGAATTTTTGGATACTTTTCTCTGGATTCAATGCATGAAGTAAATAAATGGTATGGTAAAGTTAGTCATCGCTATGGGAAAGGTTGCCATCAAATTTACCTATCAAAGATCAGGTTACTGATGTTGAGAAGAATCATATTGAGCGTAAAATTCACTGAAAATTCAATATCAAAAATCAGTTATGAATATAATTTTTTAAATTGGAATAACATTGGTGTTTAACGAGAATTAAACATGCAACGAATTCATTAATTTTTTTCTCAAAAATCAGTCGAATTATCTAATTTTAAAGTATGATTTGGAGATTGTAATTTATTGATATAAGTAAATTTTAGAATAGTTGTTGAGGTTTTTAAAAGTGTGCTAAATTGAGCTCAGTGGAAAGTTATGTTTACGTTTTTTCTTTCATTACTTAGAGAACTTGACTTAGGTACTTCGGTAATAAAAATTATCCTGATAAAATCCATGACTATCTAATTCTTAAAAATTTATTCGTTTCATGCGAATATTTATGTGTGCTAATAACTTATCTTTAGTTTAATGCATTAAAGATAGGTCATTTGAGTGTGATAATTGATCGTAAAGAGGGATTTACCATGGCTAACAAGTTGATTTTGGTTTCATCTGGTGGGGTTTTTTCATCCGCATTGATGAATCATTTATCATCAGTATTGGCAATGGAGTATAAGATTTGTATATCACCGAGTGATTTTCCCGGGGGAGATGATAATTATGTCGTACTTGTCGATTACCAGACAGTTAAGGCCGTAAATAGCCCCTGGTTTGAGTTTTTTACTCCATATAATAATCATATTAAAGTTTTGCTACTGGACTACCCTGAACAAGAACCTTTGGATATTGTAAGTAGTATTAGTAATGTTTGTGGTGTCTTTTTTAGTAATGATTCTCTTGATGTTTTGGAAAAAGGTATCCGAAAGGTTATGGAAGGGGAAATGTGGTTTGGACGTCAGTTGGTTGGCGAACTGTTACAGCTTTATAAGCGTAAAGCGGGTGAGACATCTCCAACAAAACAGGTTAAAATTTCACCAAGGGAGGTTGAGGTCTTGAGATGCCTGTCGGTTGGTTATTCAAATTATGATGTAGCCCAAAAATTACATCTGAGTGAAAATACAGTGAAGTCTCATCTGTTTAATATTTTCCGTAAATTAAATGTCAAGAACCGGACTCAGGCCGTTTCTTGGTTTAATAGTCACTATAGTGTGTAGTCTCATTAATTCTGAAATTGAGAGGCATTGCTCTCAACAATGATGATATTGATGAGTGAATCGTAAAAATCCAGTATAGTTAGTCAATGATAATTCGTTGATATAAATAAAACATACGGGATTTTTATGAGTAGTGAATTGATTGTTTCTGAGCTTAAGCAAGCTGCTGATGTCCTTGATAAGTTTATTGCGGATTCAGCCAACATCCAATCCATTGAAAATGCAGCTAAACTGATTACTACCAGTTTTAAGAATGGTGGAAAGGTTATCTCTTGTGGTAATGGTGGTTCCCATTGCGATGCGATGCATTTTGCTGAAGAGCTAACCGGGCGATATCGTGATAATCGTCCGGCGTATCCAGCCATTGCTATTTCTGATCCTAGCCATATTTCCTGTGTCGGTAACGACTATGGCTTTAATGACATATTTTCCCGTTATATCGAAGGGTTAGGTAAATCAGGGGATGTTTTACTGGGGATCAGTACCAGTGGTAATTCTGCAAATATACTAAAAGCGATAGAGTGTGCCCACAAACAAGGCATGAAAGTGATTATCCTTACCGGGAAAGATGCCGGGAAGATGGCTGGTATGGCAGATTGTGAGATTTGTGTGAAACACTTTGGATATGCCGATCGTATACAGGAAATTCACATTAAAGTGATTCATATCTTAATTCAATTAATAGAACTGCAAATGGCTGCTGATTGAATTTGAACAAGGTAGATTGTGATGTGTGAATTATTGGGCATGAGTGCCAATGTACCCACGGATATTTGTTTTTCATTTACCGGGCTGGTTCAGCGGGGTGGACATACAGGACCTCATACCGATGGTTGGGGAATTACTTTTTATGAAGGGAAAGGCTGCCGTAGCTTTAAAGATCCTGCTCCGAGTGCAGAGTCTGAGATTGCTAAGATGGTTTTAGGATATCCAATAAAAAGTTGTGCTGTGATAAGCCATATTCGCCAGGCCAATCGGGGGGGGGTTAGTTTAGAAAATACTCACCCATTTACCCGGGAATTATGGGGACAAAACTGGACATATGCCCATAATGGTCAATTGAAAGATTATCTTGAGTTTGATACAGGATTTTATTGTCCGATTGGCCAAACGGATAGTGAACATGCGTTCTGTTGGATACTTGAGCAACTTCGTCGACGTTATGTATCCGCTCCTGATTCACTAAAAGATGTTTTTGCATTCGTTGCGACATTAGCAGAGCAATTACGCCAGTTAGGCGTTTTCAATATGTTATTAAGTAACGGTGAGTATGTTATGGCGTTTTGTTCGAACAACTTGCATTGGATTACCCGGCGGGCTCCTTTTGGACAGGCAAGGTTGCAGGATGCTGATGTAACAGTCGATTTTCAGTCTGAAACAACACCAAATGACGTTGTAACTGTTATTGCAACACAGCCACTCACGTGTAACGAAAACTGGCAAAAAATGGCTCCTGGAGATTTTGCGCTATTCCATTCTGGTGAATTGTGTATGAGTAAAACTGGTATTAATTGATGTATGCCTGTGAAGCGCCTGAGCATATTTTATGATTTTCAGGCGCTGTGCATTGTTATGGGGTATAAGTGGGATGGCATCAACAGGCTATGTTTTGCCTATTGGTCGTTAGCATATCCATATGTTCCCAGCTTTTGACCATCGAGCCAGGCATGGCCCTGCTTCATTTCTAACCGGTTTTCGCAGAACCATTGTACAACCAAAGGGTAAACCTGAATTTCTTGTTGATTGACTCGGGCCGCAATAAATTCAGCTGTGTCATTTGTATAGATTGGAACCTTTGCTTGCAAAATCGTTGGCCCTGAATCCAATTCGCTAGTCACAAAATGAACTGTGCATCCATGTTCTCGATCGCCTTGATCCAGTGCTCTTTGATGAGTGTGTAAACCTGGATACTTGGGTAGTAATGATGGATGAATGTTGAGCATTTTACCTTTAAAGGCATCTACAAACTCCGGGGTGAGTATCCTCATGAATCCGGCAAGGACGACTAGGTCGACATCATAGTCACAGAGTAGTTCGTGCAGAGCTTTATCAAATTCGGTTCTTTCAGGGTATTCTTGCGTTGTTAACAGGGCCGTATCGATGCCAGCTTCAGCTGCGCGGGTTAAACCATACGCATGAGGAATATTGCTTACGACAACTGCAATTTCTCCATTGATATGCTGATGATGACAAGCATCTATAATTGCCTGAAGATTACTACCGTGCCCAGATATGAGCACGGCAATACGTTTGAAAGGCATTGGGTCAACGGATGACAACTTGCGCCTCGCCTGTTGATGCGGATTTAATTTCCCCTATTTGCCAAGCCTGTTCGCCTGCATGTTGCAAAATTTCAATGGCTTGCTGGACAGCTGATTCGGGCAGTGCAATAACTATCCCTACACCGCAATTGAATGTTCGATACATCTCTTCGTGTTCAATGTTGCCATGGTGTTTGAGCCATTTGAATATTTCAGGCCATTCCCAGCTTGATTCATCGATGACTGCCTGGCAATTCTCTGGTAAAACACGTGGAATATTTTCCCAGAAACCGCCACCGGTAATATGAGAAATAGCATGTACATCGACTTGCTTGAGAAGTTCTAAAATAGCCTTTACGTAGATCCTTGTCGGAGTAAGTAATGCGCCACCTAATGTTGTTTGGCCAAATGATTGTTGGGGATCTTCGCCAGAAACTTCAATGATCTTACGGATTAAAGAATAGCCGTTTGAATGAGGGCCACTGGATGCAATGGCAATCAGCGCATCTCCGGCATCAACTTTTAAACCATCGATGACTTTTGATTTTTCAACGACGCCTACACAGAAACCAGCCAGATCATAATCTTCGCCATGATACATGCCAGGCATTTCTGCTGTTTCACCACCGATTAACGCACAGCCAGACTGTTTACAGCCATCGGCAATTCCTGTGACAACTTCTGCTGCTGTATCTACATCGAGCTTACCTGTTGCATAATAATCTAAGAAAAATAGTGGCTCTGCACCTTGCACAATGAGATCGTTGACCGACATGGCGACTAGATCGACACCAATCGTATCGTGTTTTTTCAGATCCATGGCTAAACGTAATTTCGTTCCAACACCATCGGTTCCTGCGACTAAGATGGGTTCTTTATAACCCGTTGGGATTTGACAGAGTGCACCAAATCCGCCTAAACCGCCAAGGACTTCCGGACGTTGTGTTTTTTTAACGATGCTTTTAATGCGATTAACCAGAGCATTGCCTGCATCGATATCGACGCCAGCATCTTTGTAACTTAATGGGGAAGTTTGTTTGCTCACAAAATTACCTTGCTGCTATAAGGTGAAATAACAGCGTTATTCTATCAGTGTTAGAGGTGCTCGAACAGAGGATGCTGATTAACAGCGACATTTTCCTGATTTTCTGTAAAATTAGTGAAGATTCACATTCGTTTATAATGGAAATAGGGAGCTCGGATGAAAGTCATTGAGGTTAAGCATCCATTGATTCGTCATAAATTGGGGTTGATTCGCGAAGCGGATATTAGTACGAAGCGTTTTCGGGAATTAGCTAAGGAAGTTTCCAGCTTGTTGACATATGAGGCGACTTCCGATTTAGAGATGGAAAATGTCACCATTGATGGGTGGGCAGGCCCTGTCACAGTCGAGCAAATCAAAGGGAAAAAGGCAACTGTTGTTCCTATTCTACGGGCTGGAATTGGCATGATGGATGGGGTATTGGAGCACATGCCTTCAGCGAAAGTCAGTGTTGTTGGTATTTATCGTGATGAGCAGACGTTAGAACCTGTTCCTTATTTTGAAAAATTGGTTGGACAAATTGATGAACGTCTAGCTCTTGTTGTCGATCCAATGCTTGCAACGGGAGGGTCGATGATAGCAACGGTTGATCTTCTTAAGAAAAAAGGTTGTAAAAATATTAAAGTATTAGTTCTGGTGGCAGCTCCCGAAGGTTTAAAAGCGTTGGAACAGGCGCATCCGGATCTTGAACTATATACTGCATCTATTGATGATGGACTTAATGAACAAGGATATATTATGCCGGGACTCGGTGATGCCGGCGATAAAATCTTCGGTACGAAGTAGCTTAATTATATCGTTAAATTTTGAGGGGGTGGCGTCGTATGCCAACATGTAGATATATTTTGATTTTACTGCTGGGTTTATGCAGTTGGCATATGGCATTTGCTGTTCAAAAGGTCGATCCCTATCAACTTTCTGTCCCCGCTAATGGGCAATTGGGTGCCGATCAAAAAAGTGCCTTTGATCAGATGATAGTGCGGGTTACAGGTGGAAGTCAGGCGCTGTCTAATCCCATTGTTGCAAAGGCTGAAAGTCGTGCTGGCGGTTATATGCAACAGTATGCCTATCAACAACGAGATGGTAAGCGATGGTTGTCTATTGTATTTAACCGTAGTCAGGTTGAGTCGGTTTTAACACAAGCGGGGCAGAGATTTTGGGGAGATTTAAGACCCCTTACATTAATTTGGTATGTGAGTGAACAGAATAGTCAGCAGAATTTTGTCGCAGATGGGAGCGATCATGCGCAGCAGCTGCATCAAATAGCTCAAAATTTAGCATTGCCTGTTATATTTCCTATTATGGACTTGCGTGATTCTATGGCTGTTTCAACAACCGATGTATGGGGGAATTTTGATCAGCCGATTATTAAAGCAAGCCAACGTTATCAAGCTGATACAGCTCTTGTTGTAAAACAGTATAGTGACGATAATTTAGGTACAGGATTAAGTTGGCATTTGCTTGATCTGCGCTCAAATCAGGTTTTAGGGCAGGGGCAGTTCAATGGACCGTCGGTTGCAAATCTTGACTTGCAGATGTTCCAGCAGGTCGCTAGTGATTTAGCCGCTCACTTTGCTGTTGTGCGTTCGGTGAAACCCGGAGGGCAGATAAAATTAACGTTTACGCATTTGGATAATTTCCGGGAATATTATCGTGTTGAAAAATTCTTATCTGGCCAGCCAAGTGTTGCCTCTATTGAACTCTCATATGTTGATAATAACCAATATACTTTTGATATCCGCCTGATGGGGCAATGGAAAGATCTTCAGGCTGCATTAAATCTCAACCCGACTTATCAGGCAGATGCTCACGATCCTTACCTATATCAACGCCAATAGCGGATTTTCTTATGAAAGGTTAACTGTTATAATCAGCGCTTATTTTTCAGGATTTAAAATATCTGTTGACTAGATCGCCTCAACTATCATTGCCGGTTCATTTGCCGGATGACGAAACATTTGCCAGCTTTTATGCTGGTGATAATACTCAACTTCTGGCTGAGCTAAGGAATTTTGCCCTTGATCAGGGAGAGAGGTTATTTTACATATGGGGCACACCTGGATCTGGGCGTTCTCATTTAATGCATGCCTGTTGTGCAGAAATGGATGGTAGTGATGCAGCAACGGCTTATCTTCCTTTAAATATGCATTCGATGATGACTCCTGAGTATCTGGATGGCCTTGAGTCGATGGCGTTAGTCTGCATGGATAATATCGATGCGGTTGCCGGAGATAAAGCTTGGGAAACGGCGATTTTTGATTTTTATAATCGACGGAAAGAACTGGCTGATGCGACTCGTCTTATTGTGACGTCAAGTGCACCTGCGAATCAGCTCAATTGGTGTTTACCTGATCTGGCATCCAGACTGAGTTGGGGTTTGACATATAAACTTGCCGAATTAGATGATTCGCAGAAATTGAGCGCCCTGCAACTTCGAGCTGAACTGAGAGGATTACGGATGCCTTTAGAAGTTGCTCGTTTCTTAATTAAACGAATATCCCGGGATATGCCAACATTGCTTACAACATTGGATCGTTTGGATAAGGCCTCAATTACAGAACAACGAAAATTAACGGTGCCTTTTGTAAAAGAAACGCTAGCACTGTGATCATTTGTCGTTTAACGCGCTTATAGGGCAGAGCTTGCTGTTCATTCGTTTGTTGTCAGATCCTGATTGGTGAAGATGGCTGTACGGCACAGGATTATTCTTACTTAAATAAACAGCAAAAATCTGCAAAAACTACTCCCCTAAAATAAGAGCCTTTGGGCCCTTGGATTCTTCAGGTTATAAAATTTTGAGAACATTTTCAGGTGGCCGTCCTATAGCTGCTTTTTCTCCATTCACTATAATCGGGCGTTCAATCAATTTAGGGTTTTCAGCCATGATATGGATAAGTTGTTCTTCACTTAATGTTTTGTTGGCTAGATCTAATTCTTTATAAACTGCTTCATTACGTCTTAATAGTTCAAAAGCTGTTAAATCTAATTTCTGCAGGATACTTTTTAGCGTTTCTGGTGTTGGTGGCGTTTTAAGATATTCAATGATAGTTGGTTTGATCCCTTTGTCCTCTAGCAGAGTGAGAGTAGAGCGGCTTTTTGAACAGCGGGGATTATGATAGATCACGATATCGGTCATAGAGTTGCCTTTAAACTTGCTATCTTAACTTTGAATAAGAATATTTTCATGATTACGGTTGAGCTTAGCATTCTGAAAAAAATAATAAATAGACAGCAACAGCTGTAATTGTAAAAACTGCCATCAAAGATAGACAAGCATTAGTACTGATTTTGTAATTTATCCAGTTGTTTTTGTGCTGCTTTGAATTGATTAATCCGGGCTTTAAGTCTTGCTTTTTCAAGCTTGTTGGCAATGAGTTTTTCAGCGCTTTGTAATTCACCGATAGCTTGATGGTATTGACCTTTCAATGCAAAATATTCTGCCAGAGCGGCTTTTGCTTTTCCATTTAACTGCTGATGTTGATAGGCTTCGGTTAATGTTTGCCAGCCTAATGTGCTTGAATGGTGGTCCCGTAAGTAGATATCAAGTAATTTAGACTCTTTTGCATATAATTTTGATGCCTGGTAAGCCGCGGCCAGGTTCATGATAACCACGTAACTATCCGGGTAACGGGTATATGCATTGGTCAACATTTTAATGGCTCGTTTGTTTTGTTTTAACGCCAGATAAATATCAGATTGTGTATCCAGAATAAACATATTTTGTGGATGTCTTTCATGTAATCGGCTGATAATAGCCTGAGACTTGTGGTAGTTTTTTTGTGCGAATAAAGCAAGTGCTTTACCATATAGCGCTGCATCTTTTAGCACATAATTTTTAGTTTTAAGTTGTTGTTCATATTCACTATACGCCTGTTCGGCGTCCATTGTTCCAAACCGGACTGTCACACGTGCTTTAGCGAATTGAAAATCGAGATTAGGGGCGATATATCGATGCGGGTACTGATTTGCTCTGGCCTGGGCATCAGCGATACGTTGAGGAGTGAGAGGGTGATCGACGAGCATCGCTGGGGGGGTACTGGCATAGCGATATTTGGCTGCTAATCGGCTAAAAAATGTTGCCATGGCATTCGGATTAAATCCTGAACGATATAAAACTTGCATGCCGATGCGATCCGCTTCTCGTTCGTTTTGCCGTGTGAAATTAATTTTACCCTGAATACTGGCGGCCAGAGAAGTTTGCATAGCCGCAATTCCTGCCATAGGGTTTGCTATTGTCAAAAGAACGGAGCCGATAAGGCTTGCAACGGTCAAATGATTGTTTTCCGCCGTATTTTCCAGGCTTCTGGCTATATGTCGTTGAGTGACATGAGATATTTCGTGAGCCAGAACAGCTGCTAATTCACTCTCTGTATGGGCATAGAGAAATAATCCTGTGTGAACTTTAATATATCCTCCCAGAAAAGCGGCAGCATTAATGCTGGGATTGCGGATGAGAAAGAAGTGAAATGGAAGACGAACGTTCTCGGCATGAGAGACGAGTTTATGTCCTAGCAAATTAATGAAGTTTTCAAGGACTGGGTCTTGTACAACAGGGAGTGAAGCACGAATGGCCCGGATATAGGCATCCCCATATAGTTTTTCCTGAGCGATAGTGAGAGCCTGTGAACCTACAGTTCCTATTTCGGGCAGTGAATTTTGATTTTGACAATCAGCCGAAAAAGCCACAAAAAAGGTCATGGCAAAAATGAAAAATCGGGGTCGGAGAAAATATTGACTTGCCAGAAAATGTTTAGAACAAATTTTCAAAATAAATGCCGCTCGTCATTGTTCAACTGCTTAATTCAGTCAATAATAGCGAAAATCTCAGAAACCAGACAATGGTTATTCTATCTTTGCAATGAAGGTTCCTTTATTTTGAGGTGATAGGGGCTGTTTATTTTTAGTGATGGATTGTATAGCAAATACTGCTTTATGTGTTCATCTAAACGCGTCTTGTGCCTTGCTCCGATTGATTGACTTAAACAGCTAAGTTTTATCGTCTGCTTTGCGCCCAAAACACGTTTAATTTGAATCAAATTCAATCACAAAAGTTCAATAGCTCCTGGTGGATTCAGGCACAGGTTCAATCTAGGGGCCTGGATTTATTCAGGTTAGATGTATTTTTGAATAAAGCTCAATCATAAAAGATTAATGATTTTTTAAGGATGTTAGGCGGTATATTTAGGGATATGACGAATAAGGAGTTTTTTCTTTGTCTATGTTTAATCTGATTCAACATTGGTTTCAGCGTAAATTTTCTGATCCCGATGCAATAGCATTATTTCTGATATTAGTCTGTGGATTTTTGGGCTTTTATTTCATGGGGCATCTGTTGACCCCGTTATTGGTGGCCCTTACTCTCGCATATCTGTTGGATTGGCCAATTACCCGGTTAGAGCGGATGGGGATGAAGCGGGGGATAGCCACAACAGTTGTATTAGCCGTCTTTATTGCATTGATGATTTTTGCCATTTTACGTTTGTTGCCAACGGTTTGGAGTCAGGGGGCCAATCTGGTTGGTGAGTTACCTGTGATGTTTAGTAAGACTCAAGTTTGGCTTGATTCTTTACCTCAAAAATATCCTGATTTTATTGATAGTTCATTGGTTGATACGATCTCAGATGCGATTCAAAAACGAGTGCTTGGAATGGGGGAGCGCGTTGTTCAGGCGTCATTAAGTTCGTTAGTTAATTTGGCTGCATTAGCTATTTACTGTTTCTTGGTTCCACTCATGTTGTTTTTTCTGCTCAGTGATAAAAAACGCCTTATTGAATCGGCCAGTCGTTATCTGCCAAAAAACAGAGTGTTAGCCGGGCAGGTCTGGCAAGAGATGAATCATCAGATCCAAAATTATATTCGGGGAAAGGTGATTGAAATTGTCGTTGTCGGGGTAGCCAGTTACCTTGTCTTTCTTTTAATGGGAATGCGTTATTCTGCACTTTTAGGTGTTTCTGTCGGGTTATCTGTGTTGATTCCTTATATTGGCGCGGCTGTGGTGACGATTCCTGTTGCCGTCGTGGCATTATTCCAATGGGGGCCGACAGCTTCATTTGGTTATTTAATACTGGCTTATGCGATTGTTCAGACGCTTGATGGTAACTTGTTAGTGCCTTTATTATTTTCAGAAGCAGTGAATTTGCATCCATTGTCCATCATTGTTGCTGTTTTACTCTTCGGGGGACTATGGGGGTTCTGGGGGGTCTTTTTTGCTATTCCGCTTGCGACTCTTGTTAAAGCCGTTATTAATGTCTGGCCAACAGAACCTCTTTCACCAACACAGAAGCCTCAGACATAAGGTTAGAAAATCCGGGCTCTTCTAAAAGCCCGGTGGCATCAGTGTGCTATTATTCAGGCTGATTCAGATAGTCGAGTACGACCTGATGGTGTTCTTTCGTTTTAAATTTATCAAAAACTTTGTTGACGGTACCTGATTCATCGATCAGAAAAGAGATTCGATGAATACCATCATATGTTTTTCCCATAAATTTTTTCTCGCCCCAAACGCCAAAAGCACTGGCTACGCTGTGATCTTCATCTGATAGCAACGCAAAATTTAAAGATTGCTTGGTGATAAAGTTAGTCAGTCGTTTGGGACTATCCGGGCTAATTCCAAGGACTGTAATTCCCAGTTGGTCTAATTCCTCTTTTGAGTCTCTAAGGCCACAAGCCTGTACAGTGCATCCGGGAGTTGATGCCTTAGGATAGAAGTAAATTAGGACTCTTTGACCTTTAAAGTCTGCCAAACTAATTGACTGACCATCCTGATTTAATAACGTGAAGTTAGGTGCAGTTTGACCAGCTTGAATTGGGGGCATTTCAGACTCCTTGTATGGCTGTCGATTATTGAGGATGAATAGTGAGCTGGGATGATTCAGTTCCCAATTTTTGGCAAAGCTGTGCAAATTGTTTCTCTATATCAGTATCAGTTTGCATCACATCACCTTCCGGGATGAAAACAACCATATTCAGTTCCAGTATATTTTGATCCAGTTGCGAGCGTAAAGACGCAAGCGATAAGCCATGATCAGAAATGAACTGGGTAAACTGGCGGATAATACCGGCTGTATCCGGGATGCGAATATACAAATTTGCCCGAGCTTTATATTTTGGCCTTTCATGTTGAGTCGTGCGCTTGACTACGGTGACAAGATCGAGTTCCTGACTTTTTAGCGGCAATGTCGTTTCGACTCGGGTTATTGCGTTCCAGTGCCCGGATAGCAGCATAATCAAGGTAAACTCAGCCCCATACAAAGCCAGACGGCTATCGACAATATTGCATCCGCAATCGCTCACGTGGCGGGTGAGTTGGTTTACTATATCAGGTCGATCACGACCAACAGCTGTAATGACGAGATGATGCTCCATGTACCTTTACTGCGTTGTTTTTCATTCAATTGAGAATACTCGTTAGAGCAGATGATTTCCAGCATGATATACATGACTCATGTGCGTTTAATCTTGTGTTTAAGTGAGCAGGTCAGTAGACTACAGCTTCATATATCTTGGGATTTGGCAAAGAGATTTGCCTGTGGTCGCTTATTTGCGATTGGACATTGCGGAGAAGCCGTTGTTTGTTTCATCTAGAGTTCGGTTGGTATTAGCCGGAAGTACATTGCTATTTTTGTCAGCTTGTGCGGACAATCACCCTAAGCAGGCCATTCACGGATTTAGTTATCTTAAGGCTAAGTCAGGTGCTTCTTTAGTGGTTCCCAGTCCATATAGTCAGCCTAAATATAGTAAAAAATATAGTGTTCTGGCTTTGCCGACAGATTACACTTATTTACATAATGTCGGGGATAAAGTTGATATCAGGCCACCTGAGCAGCTTATACCTCTTGTTGCCAGTGAGTTACATCAGAGTAAAGAAGGCCCTCAACTCTGGCTTGATAAACCTGATGCTCATTCTTCTTCGCAGAGTATTCAATGGCTATATCATCAGGTTGAAGGTTATTTACAAAGCCATAATGCTCATGTTGAAAAGAGTAATCATAGAACCTATATCGAATCTGGCTGGATTAAACAGCATTTTTACTTGGATGACGGCGTCTTTAGTCATGAATCGATCACTTACAAGCGTCGGTTCCGTTATGACCTAAAGGCTTCTGAGAATGGCCAGTATGCGATTTTTCAGCCTCATTTATTAGCGATGAAAAGTAACTCGAAACATCCATTTGACCAGAGTGAGCAATCAGTTTACCGTCAAAATGTGATGGAGATTAATCGATTTGTTGCCTATCTGCAGAAACAGTCAGAAAAAGCAAAAGTCGCTCGATTTGCGTCAACACAAGATAAAGCAATTCAGTCAGGTAAAATTGATCTATTGTTTAAGCAGAACGAAGGTGTTGCGTTAATGTATGCTAAGGCTTCTTTGCTTCCGACACTGGATGCTCTCAAGCACGCATTACCGATTCTGGGCTTTAAAATTACTGGATATATTTCTGAAGCAGGTAAGGTTTATTTAACCTATGAACAGCCATCGTCCAGAAAACTGGCTCGTTATGGTGTTAAACCTGTCAGACTTGCTGAAGATAAGTATGTTTTAACTGTTGGTGGTGAAGGTGACCGTACTCAGATGACTATAAGTGATAGCGATGGTAATTTGTTAACTCCAATCCGGGTGCAAAAATTATATCCGGCTTTGCGTAAAATGCTTGCCTTAGGTTCAAAACCGATACATCACTGATCTTAAATAGACTCGGGCTGCTAAAGCCCGTGGTTTTCCTGAAAATATAATGATGACTAATATGAAATTGGTTCGGCGTTCACAGTCTGAGCTCGCTTTTTCTTCTGATTCGGTTCCAGCTATTATTCAGAGAATTTATGCCAGTCGTGGTATTCGTTGTGAAGATGAATTAGATCTGAGTGTTGCAAAACTTGAGTCATGGCGTTTATTTAATGGAATGTCAGAGGCTGTCGATTTATTGTTGGCTTATCAAGGTCGTTCCATTGTTATTGTTGGTGACTTTGATTGTGATGGTGCAACAAGTACGGCGTTAATGATTCGGGGATTACGCTCAATGGGTTTTGCCCATGTCAGTTTTATTGTACCAAACCGGTTTGAGTATGGTTATGGGTTATCACCTGAAATAGTTCATTTAGCCTCAGAGCAGGATGCTGAACTGATTGTGACAGTGGATAATGGGATCTCAAGTATTGATGGGGTTGAAACTGCGAATCAATTAGATATTCCTGTCATTATTACCGATCATCATTTACCTGCAGAGCAATTGCCAAAGGCCAGGGCGATTATTAACCCGAATTTATCTGAGTGTGATTTCCCCAGTAAGTATTTGGCTGGTGTCGGTGTTGCATTTTATTTGTTATGTGCTTTGCGCTTTGCAATGCGTGATAAAGGTTTATTTGAAAAGCTATCGCTACCTATTCCGAATTTAGCTGAATTTCTTGATCTGGTTGCTTTGGGGACTGTTGCCGATGTTGTTTCGTTGGATCACAACAACAGAATATTCGTTCATCAGGGACTCGCTCGTATCCGGGCGGGGGTAAGCTGTGCTGGAATCCAGGCTTTAATCGAGATAGCTGGCCGTAATCAACGTGCATTGACTGCGGGTGATTTGGGGTTCGCTATTGGTCCCAGATTAAACGCTGTTGGACGGCTTGATGATATGAGTTTGGGGATACATTGTCTGCTCTGTGATGATCTCTTTAAGGCTCGGGCGATGGCTTCGACAATGGATGAACTCAATCGCGAACGTAAAGCGATAGAAGGGAGCATGCAGCTAGAAGCTGAAGCCAGTGTGGCTAAACTTGCTTTAAATGAGCAAACTATGCCTCATGCGCTGGCCCTTTATCGCAGTGACTGGCATCAAGGGGTTGTTGGCTTAGTTGCTTCGCGTATTAAAGAAAAGTTCTATCGGCCAGTTTTTGCGTTTGCTGATGCTGATGAACATATGCTTAAAGGATCCGGGCGTTCTATCGCCGGGGTTCATATGCGAGATTTGTTGGAGCGAATCGATACGCTAAGTCCCGGACTTATCGATAAATTTGGTGGACATGCTATGGCGGCCGGTCTTTCCTTAGCCAAGACAAAATTTGATGCATTTACCCACCAGCTTGAATTGGTGGCAAAAACATGGGTAGAACAAACTCAGTTAACCGGTGAATTACTTTCAGATGGCGAATTGCCAGCTGATTTGCTGAATTTAGAATTTGCCAGGCAGTTGCAGGCAGCAGGGCCCTGGGGACAAGGTTTTGATGAACCCATATTTGATGGTCATTTTTGGTTATTAGAGCAGCGTATTGTGGGTGAAAAGCACCTGAAAATGACGGTACAGCCTGTATCTGGTGGGCCGCAGCTGGATGCGATTGCTTTCAATGTTGATCGATCCCTGTGGCCAGATTATCAACAACGGACGGTTCAAATTGCTTATAAATTAGATATTAACGAATTTCGGGGTCGTTGTAGTGCTCAGTTACTTGTTGAATGGCTCAATAAGCAAGATTGATCAAGATAAAAATCTCATCAACCAATCGATACGGCTATGTTTATTTATCGCATGATTAGGTAAAATTCACATCTTTAAGAATTATGGGCAGGTGCTGGTAAATATGTTTGAAGTAAATGGAATCCATCATGCTTTAGCTGACATCAAAGAACGAAGTGATGTGCTTAGGGGGTATCTTTGACTATGCTTCTAAACTGGAACGGTTAGAAGAAGTTACCCGGGAGTTGGAACAACCTGATATTTGGAATGAACCTGAGAAAGCACAGGCTTTGGGTAAAGAACGTTCCTCTTTGGAAGAAGTCGTTGGCACCATCGATACCTTAGAACAAGGGATGGAAGATGTAGCTGGTTTAGTTGAGCTGGCTGTTGAAGCAGAAGATGAAGAAACCTTCCTTGAAGCACAGGATGAAGTGCACCAGCTGCTGGAACAACTTGAAAAGTTAGAATTTCACCGAATGTTCAGTGGTGAGATGGATAAAAGTGATTGCTACATTGATTTGCAATCTGGATCTGGCGGTACAGAAGCTCAAGACTGGGCCAATATGCTGTTAAGAATGTATCTGCGTTGGTGCGAAGCCCATACTTTTAAAGCAGAAGTGATTGAAGAGTCTGCAGGTGAAGTTGCTGGGATTAAAAGCGCGACAATACGAGTGAGTGGCGATTACGCCTATGGCTGGCTAAGAACTGAGACCGGAGTTCACCGCCTGGTTCGTAAGTCGCCATTTGATTCTGGTGGTCGTCGGCATACATCATTTGCCTCTGCGTTTATTTATCCTGAAATTGATGACAGCATTCAGGTTGATATCAATCCGGCTGATTTACGAATTGACGTCTATCGGGCCTCTGGAGCCGGAGGACAGCATGTAAACCGGACAGAGTCAGCGGTAAGGATTACGCATTTGCCAACCAATGCGGTTGTACAATGTCAAAATGACCGTTCGCAGCATAAGAATAAAGACCAGGCGATGAAGCAACTTAAGGCGAAGCTTTATGAACTTGAGCTGCAGAAAAAAAATGCTGAAAAACAAGCCAAGGAAGAGAGTAAGTCTGATATTGGCTGGGGAAGCCAGATTCGTTCGTATGTACTTGATGATTCCCGAATTAAAGACTTACGTACCGGCGTAGAAAATCGCAATACTCAAGCGGTATTGGATGGTGATTTAGATAAATTCATTGAAGCCAGCCTTAAATCAGGGCTGTAAAATATAACAGGGTTAGAGAATGACTGAACAGGTACATGACGAGAATAAGCTAATTGCTGAACGTCGAGCCAAACTGGATACATTGCGTGAACAAAGCAATGCCAATGGCCATCCAAATGATTTCCGCCGGGATAGCTATGCTGAATCCTTGCAGCAGAAGCATGGTGACAAGAGCAAGGAAGAGCTGGAAGATAAGGGACTGGTTGTTAGCATTGCCGGTCGCGTCATGGCCAAGCGAGGTCCATTTTTAGTTATTCAGGATATGACAGGCCGTATTCAAGCCTACGCATCTAAAGACGCGCAGAAAGAATTAAAAGCACTTGGCGGGCTGGATATTGGCGATATTATCGGTGTCCGTGGGATTTTGCATAAATCCGGGCGTGGCGATCTTTATGTCAATATGGATTATTTCGAGCTTTTGACTAAGGCTTTGCGTCCTCTTCCTGAAAAATATCATGGTTTGGCGGATCAAGAGCAGCGCTACCGTCAACGTTATGTTGATTTGATTGTCAATGATGATTCAAGAAAAACATTCCAGATGCGCTCGAAAATTATTGCCGCTATTCGTCAGTTCATGATGGCAAACGACTTTATGGAAGTTGAAACGCCAATGATGCAAACGATTCCCGGCGGTGCAGCGGCTCGGCCATTTATTACGCATCACAATGCATTGGATATCGATATGTATTTGCGTATTGCGCCTGAACTGTATTTGAAACGGCTGGTTGTTGGTGGTTTTGAGCGTGTTTTCGAGATTAATCGTAATTTCCGTAATGAAGGCTTGTCACCAAGACATAATCCAGAATTCACGATGATGGAATTCTATATGGCTTATGCAGATTATCATGATTTGATTGATCTGACTGAGGCAATGCTTAAACATGTCACTCAGCAGATTCTTGGATCATCTCTTGTGACCTATGGCGATGAAGAATTTGACTTTGGTAGCCGTTATACCCGTTTAACAATGTTGGAATCAGTGAAACAGTTTAATCCTGATAATTTAGCTATTCATGATTTGGATAACGAGAAAATTCAGGATCGAGATATTATGGAGCCCATTGCTCGTGGATTAGGTATTGAACTCGAATCATATTGGGGCGCAGGGAAACTGCTAACTGAAATTTTTGAAGAAACGGTAGAACACAGGTTAATTCAGCCGACTTTTATTACAGAGTATCCGGCAGAGGTATCTCCATTAGCCCGGCGTAACAATGATAACCCGTTTATTACCGATCGTTTTGAGTTTTTTGTTGGTGGTCGTGAAATTGCAAACGGATTCTCTGAGCTCAATGATGCAGAAGATCAGGCTGAACGTTTTAAACAGCAGGTTGCAGCGAAAGACTCAGGTGATGATGAAGCAATGTTCTTCGATGAAGATTATATCACTGCACTGGAACATGGTTTGCCACCGACAGCCGGACAAGGGATTGGTATTGATCGTTTGATTATGTTGTTGACGAATAGTCATACCATTCGTGACGTGTTGCTATTCCCTGCGATGAGACCGACTAACGATTAGCAGAATATTTCAATTATTTTAGCTTGAGCTAAAGTTGATTTTATAGTGATTAAACCGGAATCATTAAATAATGATTCCGGTTTTTTTAGGTGTAGACTAAGGTGTTGAGGATAGAAGTTGGTGATTGAATTTTATCTAAATTAAAGGTGTTTTAGGCAAGGTCATATGATGAAGCTTCGTCATATGCGTTTGTGGAATTTATAACACTAAATGCGCTGAAATAAATGAAAACCATCATTAAGTGCCAACTTCTCTAATAATGAATATCATGTTCTGGATACGTCCAAAAAAGGATAAGGTGTATGCCTCGTTTTGGTTTGTTATTGGTTGGAATCGTTTTAGGTTGTTTGAGTCCACTTGCCCAGGCAGTTAATACCGGTTGGCTTGTGGATCCCCATCATCCGAATATTCAGGTTAGGGTTTCGGTATTACCACCACTAAGCCAGACTCCATCCAGATTGTCAGGTTTACTTGAGATGAGGCTTTCTCACAATTGGAAAACTTATTGGCGATCTCCCGGGGAAGCAGGAGCTCCTCCTCAACTTTTATTTGATCAAAGTGCTAATATCAAATCGATTCAGTGGCACTGGCCGTTGCCTAAACGCTATGATTCGCTCGGCGTCGAAACCATCGGATATGACAGAGATGTCGCGTTCCCTTTGACATTTGAGTTGATTCATCCTCATCAGCGTGTGATTCTTGATGCTTCATTGGCTCTATCAGCCTGTCATAATGTTTGTATTCAAGCTCATTACCCTATTTATTTGTCATTTATTCCTGATAAATTAAACCTTTCTGGCCATGCTTTATTGCGTTATCAGAGTGCAATGAAATCTGTGCCTAAACAGAGTCGGAAATTATTTGATATTCAGAAGCTGCAATATTTCCCTCAGTCAAAACAGCTGGCATTGACAATTCTTTCTGAGAACGCATGGCATGATCCTCTGGTTTTTGTGGACAGGCCTGGACATGAATTGACAGTTCATCTATTAAGCCAGACATATCAGGGGCCTCAGTTAAAGGCTTTATTTAAAGTGGTCCATCCTGAATCTTTTTCATCTGGCAACCTGATGATTACGATAGCAAATGGTGAACAATCTGAACAACAATCACACCAGATTACAGTGAGTAGCCACTCTGGAATTGTTTCATTTCTATGGAGTTTTGGTTTTGCTTTGATAGGAGGGCTGATCCTTAATGTGATGCCCTGTGTACTTCCTGTCTTAGGCATTAAATTAGCCAGCATATTGCTTCATCGTGACCGGGAACGACATATCATTTGCCGTCAGTTTTGGGCTTCGGCTGTGGGTATCTTTATTTCATTCTGGCTATTAGGGGGCCTGATTTTGATGCTCAGAGCAACCGGCCAGGTTTTTGGTTGGGGGATCCAATTTCAAAGTCCCTGGTTTATAGGATTCTTAATTTTATTAAGTGGAATTTTCTGCATTAGCTTATTTGGAATATGGGAGATACAGCTACCTTCTTTTCTACGTTCCTGTCTGGCAATTTCAGGACAGGATCACTGGGTGGGGCATTTTGCCCAGGGAGTTTTTGCAACATTACTGGCTACGCCCTGTAGTGCGCCTTTTCTGGTGACAGCCATCGGTTTTGCAATGACGGCTGGGGCGTTGAGTCTTATGGGGGTTTTTACCGGCTTAGCAATGGGGATGGCATTTCCATGGATGCTAGTGGCGACGTTTCCTGGTGTGGTGAAATATCTTCCCCGTCCTGGTCGTTGGATGGTTTGGTTACGGGATCTATTTGCCTTAATGATGTTATTTACGGTGATCTGGCTCATTTCGCTTTTAGATCATTATATGCCACCTATTTATATCTGGGCGTTTACTTTTATTGCGTTGATTATTTTGCTGATTTTTCTAGCAAAACGTCGAACAATCCGTTTCTCTGTCGGTGTTTTGATCATGACCATAGTGGCGGGGGGGGTGGCCGGGGGCGTAAACATTTATGTCGTGTCTCATCAGATGAAGTCAGAATCGACGTTGAATTGGCAACCATTTAGTCAGGCCCGACTTGCTAAAGGGTTATCAGAAGGAAAGATTGTTGTCGTTGATATTACAGCAGATTGGTGTATTACCTGTCAGGCTAATAAAGTGTCGACTTTTTATCGTCGTTCTGTCATAAACGCTTTGAATGCTCCTGATATTTTATTGCTTCAGGGTGACTGGAGTGAATCGAATCCGTTGATTAGCACCTATCTTAAGAAATTTAACCGTTATGGCGTACCCTATAACCGTATCTATTCACCTTTTTATCCGCAGGGAGTTGAGTTGCCAGTTGTTTTGAGTCCATCATTACTGCTTAAGCAGTTACATCGGGTGAGGGGAAATGAGTCGTACCAGAGCTTTCAATAGCACCTATAGTTAATTGAAAGCTGGCAACTGTAAGCAATATGGAGAAGCTCATGAAAGTGGTTGATGGCGATATTATAGAAATGGCGGTGCAAGGGGAGTTTGATGTCCTTGTTTATGGGACAAATTGTTTCGGTATGATGGAACAGGGTTTAGCTGCCTCGATAAAAAACGCCTTTCCGGAAGCATGGGAAGCAGATCAGATAACAGTTGCTGGTGATAAAGGTAAATTAGGCTTATATACTCAAGCGGAAATCAAACGTCATGGGATACATATCATTGTCGTGAATGCATATATCCAATATGACTATCGGGGCGAAGGAAATGTTGATTATGAGGCTGTACAGCAAGTGTTTTGCCGGATTCAAAAAGAGTTTCATGGTTTAAGAATTGCCTACCCGTTCATCGGTACCGGGTTAGGGGGCGGTGATTGGTTGTTGATTGGCCCCATTATTGAGCGAGCTTTACAGGGTGAAGATCATACGCTAGTTCGTTTTTTGGAGGGGTAAGTCAGAAGAAAAAACGACGACTTGATTGCGGCCATTATCTTTGGCCTGATAAAGCGCAATATCTGCTTTATGAATCGTTTCGATTAATGAGTTGTTTGGGTTTTGGAATTCGACAAGTCCCATGCTGACTGTAATATTGATGTGGTGACCATCGATAATCATTGTTTGTTCTTCTATTTGGTTTTTTACCTGTTCAGCCCAGATTTTGGCTTGCTTTGATGTTTTATACGGAAGTAGGGCAATGAATTCCTCACCACCATAGCGTGAGATAAGGTCTGTTTCTAATGCATTGGTCTGAATTAATGTGGCAACTTGTTTTAACACGATATCCCCGACTAAGTGCCCATATTGATCATTGATCTTTTTGAAGTAATCAATATCAAGTAAAGCTAAGGATATTTTCGTTGAAGAAGATCGATCTATTTGTTGAAGTAATTGATTGCCCAGTTCCATCATAGCCCGTCGATTATAGATTTCAGTGACAAGGTCATAGTTTGCATGATGGGTTAGCTGTTGTTGTAGCCATTGCGATGAAATAATAGGAATACAAATTGCGGATCCTAGCAAATATAAAGTTTCATCAAAAATGCCTAATAGATTGACTAAATTGGTTTTGAAAAAAGATTCATGTAACGGATAAAAGCTGTTGTTTATAAGGCGAAGGCTTAAGATTATTCCTCCCACGAATAAAATACAGGCCCATAATTGTCGGCTACTCTCTTCTTTTTCTCTGGAATGAAGGCAAATATAAGAGCAAAGAAAAATTTGTGGTATGAAGAGTGAGTCAGAGATGATTTCCCGGGTTGTCAGTGATTGCCGGGAAATCAGACAAAAACCTATACCAATAAATATTAAAACAGGGAATATTAGCCATCGAAATGACTTTAGTGATAACGTGTTATGGTAAGCGGAAAAACCGATCATTACTAATGAAATACTCATAGAAATAAGTGTGTTACCGGCTAAGCCACTTAAGCTGAGAGGAAGCCAAAGCCTAGCGATTATCAGTATAATACCAATGGTCATACACCACTGAGAAGATAACCAATAAGAAATACCGGGACATTGATACTTATCTTTTAGCAAAATGGTCAGGCAACAGATCGAAATGATTCCGATAAAAATGTTGAGTGCGAAAACCGTTGGTACATCGAAAGACATTCACAGAGCATCCTTTCAATAAAAAATCCATTTACGTATTTGTATATAAGAGATTAAGCAGCTCCTATATTTGTGGGAATTTTATCATGTGAATTTATAACGATGTCAACACATTCCATTAACTTTTTAATTTCAACTTGAGATGGAGAAGTCCATTATTGATAATCATCAAGCTTGATTTTGGTGTTAAATCTCTTTGTCAAAAAATGTTTGTGGTTGAATCAGTCATCGTTTTCATATCAGAAAATTAATCGGAGCACTTTCATACAAAAGTTTCCGATTAAGGCAGAAAAATAGGCTGATTCAGCTTGTTATTGTGTTGATTTAATCAAAGCGGATTTAACGGGAGTCATTCCCGGATATTTGACAGTTAGTATATGAGCTGATTGGACAAAGTCGAGCCCCCATGGCGTTAGCTCTCCCCAGTGGGCCAGATACATGGTGCGCCATAATCCTTCTCCCAAACTGATGGTTGCTAATTGCATGGCCTGGGCAAGTTCTGTGACAACCCATCGGGGCAATGCTGCGAGCTCATCAGACTGACTGATTTGCTGAAGCATCATCAGCGGGTGACGAGTATAACGGGTTGAGTGGGGTTTTATTCCTGCCGGCTGCAAAAATTCAGTAAATAGATCTAAGCGTTGAGGATTGACCGGGTAAGTAATGAGCTTTGCGTCTGCCAATTGTTCTGGGGTTATTTGAGCGAATTGTGCCAGCGGATGATCAGGGCGGCAAACAAGAACCGTTTCATATTGAAATATCGGTGTATATTGAATACTGGTGTGGGGTTGAGGATCAGCCGTTAATACCCAGTGTAAATCACGTTTTGCAAGTGCATCAAGTGTATCAAAAGGGTGTTCGTTGACGAGTTCAGTATGAATATTTGGCCATTTCTCAGCAAATTGCTTAAGAGCAGGAAGCAACCAAAGATAACAGCTATGGCATTCCAGAGCTAAAGAGAGTTCTGTTGGTGGTATAGGAGATTCAGGCTTTAAGCGATTTTCGGCAGCTTCGACTTCTGGAAGAATTGTTTGGGCGAGTTCCAGTAATATTTTGCCTGCTTGCGTAAATTTTAACGGTTTGCTTTTGCGTATAAAAAGTGGGTGTCCAAGCCGTTGTTCCAGTTCTTTAAGTTGGTGAGAAAGTGCCGATTGCGTGAGAAATAGCTGCTCAGCGGCAAGACTGACCGAACCTGCTTGTTTGAGCGTTTGGATTGTATACAGATGGCGAATTTCGATCATTAAACTTACTCATGTTAATTATGAAAAAGTTGATTTTGCATCATAATAACAAACTGTCATAGTTATAGCCATCTAAACATCTATCCATCCATTAAGAGGAAGGTATGGCACAAATACACAATCTAGGATACCCCCGTATTGGTGGTGACCGCGAGTTAAAAAAAGCAATTGAAAGTTTTTGGCGTGGCCAGTTAAGTGAATCAGAACTATTGGGCGTCGGGCAGCAAATTCGTCAACAGAATTGGCAGACTCAACTGGATGCCGGTATTAAGTTATTGCCTGTGGGGGATTTTGCTTGGTATGACCATATTTTACAGCTATCTTTAACATTTGATGTCATTCCAGATCGCCATCGTCATCAGAATGATATCAGTGAACTTGAACAATTATTTCAAATGGCCCGGGGAGCTAGTAGTTGTTGCAGTAACCATGCTGCATTAGAAATGACCAAATGGTTTGATACTAACTATCATTATCTAGTCCCTGAATTTGCCTCCGATCAGGTATTTACGCTAAAAAACAGTTCGCTTCTTGCACAAATTGATGAAGCTAAATCATTGAATACACCTCTTAAAGCCGTTGTGACCGGACCTTTGACTTTCTTGTATCTTGGTCGTCTTCGTGAAGGGGAAAAATTAGATTTACTACCTGCTTTGTTAGATAGCTATCGCCAGCTTTTAACCGCGGTTGCTGAAAAAGGTGTCGAGTGGGTACAAATTGATGAGCCGATTCTTGCTCTGGAATTGCCTAAAGAGTGGCAAGATGCATTTGCCAAAACGTACCAACAGTTATCTGCTTGTCCGGTTAAGTTACTTCTGACCAGTTATTTTGGTGAAGTTTCTATGCCTTTAAGTGATGTTGCCAAATGGCCGGTTGATGGTATTCACCTGGATTTAGTCCGGGCTCCACAACAGCTTGATCAGGCAATCGCCGAATGGCCAGTTGATAAGGTCTTATCACTGGGTGTCGTTGATGGACGTAATATCTGGCGGACTGATTTACAGTCTTGTATCAAATTACTTCAGAGTGTTGCGACACAACGTGGCGACCAATTGTGGCTAGCGCCATCATGCAGCCTGTTACATTCACCGGTGAGTGTGGAACGGGAAAGAAAATTAGATAACGAGCTGTTAAGTTGGTTGAGTTTTGCTAAACAGAAATTGTCTGAACTCGTTACGATCGGTCATTATCTGGATCATCGAGCTGATGAACGTGATGGTCAGTGGCTCGCTCAAAGTAATCAGGTCGTGGCGTCTCGCTCCCAGTCGTTACGCATTACAAACCCTGATGTTCGTAACCGCGTCGAATCTCTTAGTGAAGCTGATTTCCACCGTGCGAAACCTTACGCTGAACGTCAAAAAATCCAGCACGATATTTTAAATCTGCCATTGCTACCAACAACAACCATTGGTTCATTCCCTCAAACTGGTGAGATTCGTCAAAAACGAGCTGAATTTCGTAAAGGAGCCATTACCCAGGCTGCTTATGATGATTTTATAGCAAGTCAAATCAGTGATGTCATTGCCCGCCAGGAAAGTTTGGGTCTTGATGTTCTTGTCCATGGTGAGCCAGAACGTAATGATATGGTTGAATATTTTGCACCTTTATTAGATGGTGTGGCTCAAACTCAATTCGGCTGGGTACAAAGTTATGGAACTCGTTGCGTTAAACCACCGATTATTTTTGGTGATGTTAGCCGACCAGCTCCAATGACTGTACAGTGGAGCAAATATGCTCAGTCACTGAGTCATAAACCTGTAAAAGGTATGCTGACGGGACCTCAGACTATTTTAAGCTGGTCTTTCGTTCGCAGTGATCTGCCAAGAGCTGATGTGGCTGATCAAATCGGTTTGGCTTTACGTGATGAAGTGTCTGATTTAGAAGCAGCTGGTATTCAGGTGATCCAAATTGATGAACCAGCATTGCGTGAAGGATTGCCGTTGCGTCGTAGCCAGTGGAACAGTTATCTTGAACGAGCGGTTCGGGCATTCAGATTAAGTGCATCTTCAGCAAACGATGCGATTCAAATCCATACCCATATGTGCTACAGCGAGTTCAATGATATTATTGCATCAATTGCTGATATGGATGCGGATGTTATTACCATTGAAACCTCTCGTTCTGCTATGAAATTGCTGGATGCCTTCGAAGCATTTGATTATCCTAATGAGATTGGTCCAGGAGTTTATGATATTCATTCCCCAGTTGTTCCTGAAGCAGCATGGATTGAAGAATTACTCCGCTTAGCGGCGAAGAAAATTCCAGTACAACGCCTGTGGGTCAATCCTGACTGTGGTCTGAAAACCCGTGACTGGCCTGAAACAGAAGCATCTTTAAAAGTGATGGTTGATGTGGCTAAAAAATTGCGAGAAGAGTTAGCTGACTAATTCTTTTTCCCCATTTTATCGTTGAATGTTAACTGGTTGAAATGGGGAATGATTTCGTATCGTGAAAGGTTTTTACTGGCTGTTTAGACCCATTAAATTTGATATAACAGACTTTTTATCATGGCATACAAGATCATCTGACATAATATTAAAAAGCCATGAAAAGTTAATTGTCATTAATTCTAATTATATGATTTTTTAGGTTCAATAAGATTGATTATTGACCATCGAATCAAAATTTTTTCATATTTATTAAAAAACCTTGCATGAAAAGGTTGAGCTTCATCGAAATTTGCGGAATGATTCTGTTTCCAGTGCGGATTGAAGGTCAAAACGCCAAGCAAGGTGATATCCGCAAACTAAAGTGCAATGCCTTTTCTGAAAAGGTCCCCCATTGAAATTGTGAGCCAGGAGAAATAAATGCTTAAACGCGACATGAATATTGCTGATTATGATGCAGATCTATGGCAGGCAATGTCTGCTGAACAAAATCGACAGGAAGAACACGTTGAATTGATCGCTTCTGAAAACTATACCAGCCCGCGGGTAATGCAGGCACAAGGTTCACAGTTAACGAATAAGTATGCAGAAGGTTATCCGGGCAAACGTTATTATGGCGGTTGTGAGTATGTTGATGTGGTTGAGCGGTTAGCTATTGATCGTGCTAAAGCACTGTTTGGTGCCGATTATGCCAATGTTCAGCCTCATTCAGGTTCTCAGGCTAATGCGGCTGTTTATCAGGCATTATTGAACCCTGGTGATGTCGTCTTGGGAATGAGCCTCGCTCATGGTGGACATTTGACTCACGGCGCAAGTGTTAGCTTTTCAGGTAAGATTTACAAAGCATACCAATATGGGATTAAACCTGATACTGGTGAGCTGGATTATGATCAGGTTGAAGCGTTAGCAAAAGAGCATCAACCAAAAATGATCGTTGCAGGCTTCTCTGCTTATTCCGGAATCGTTGATTGGCAGCGTTTTCGTGATATCGCTGACTCTGTCGGTGCTTATTTGTTTGTTGATATGGCCCATGTCGCAGGTCTGGTTGCTGTTGGTTTGTATCCAAGCCCTGTGGCTATTGCTGATGTGACTACAACGACAACACATAAAACTCTGGCTGGACCTCGCGGTGGACTTATTCTGGCTAAATCGAATCCTGAAATTGAGAAAAAACTAAATTCTGCCGTATTCCCGGGGGGTCAGGGCGGTCCATTAATGCACGTTATTGCTGCCAAAGCTGTTGCTTTCAAAGAAGCGATGGAACCTGAATTTAAGGTCTATCAGCAAGGTGTATTGGATAATGCTAAGGCCATGGTGTCAGTTTTCCAGGAACGTGGTTATAAAGTGGTTTCTAATAGAACTGAAAACCATTTGTTCCTGCTTGATCTGATTGATAAAGACATTACCGGTAAAGATGCTGATGCGGCGCTGGGTCGGGCAAATATTACCGTTAATAAAAACGCAGTTCCAAATGATCCGCGCTCTCCATTTGTTACGTCAGGTCTTCGAATTGGTACTCCTGCGATGACCCGTCGTGGTTTCGGTGTAGAAGAAGCGAGATATCTGACTGGTCTGATTTGTGATGTTTTAGACGATATCGAGAACGAACAGAACATCAAGGATGTACAGGCAAAAGTTATTGAGTTGTGCAAACGATTCCCTGTCTACGCATAATGAATAACTTGTAAGTTGATAAGAGCCGTAGTGATTTTCTGCGGCTTTTTCGTTTGTCGTTATCGATGTAATATCTTTCTCTTTGTTTTTCATATTGATTTCGGACTAATAATATCTAGAGCAAGTATTTTTATTACCTCAGGTTTATTGTATTGTAAAGATATCTTCAGATTAGCCTGTTGTCTGAGTCTTCGGTTTTAATCATTGTTTAAGTTATCTGTTTTGGAATCGTTTAAGGGAGTTTGCTATGTGGGATACTTATTGGGGGATTATTCTTTTTGCTATTGTGACGTCAGGAACTCCAGGGCCCAATAATCTCATGATGTTGAGTTCTGGAAGTAACTTTGGAATGCGTCGAAGTTTGCCGCATTTACTGGGGATCAGTATCGGATTTCCAGCCATGTTACTGATACTGTCCATTGGAAGCATGCCAATACTGATGTTGAATCCTCAGGTGCTTAGTGCAATCAAAATTATTGGGATGTGTTATCTTTTGTATTTAGCCTGGCGTATTGCCAATAGCTCTGTTGACGATCATGTTCTTGAGTCTAAGAAAATAGCTAAACCATTGACCTGTTTTCAGTCTGCACTTTTCCAATGGGCTAATCCTAAAGCATGGATCGTTGCAGCGGGCGCGGTGTCGACTTATTTAATTCCCAATCAAATGTTGAGTCACCATATGGTTTGGGTTGTATTGATTTTTGTTGCAGCTGGTTTTCTTTGCTGCGGTAGCTGGTTATTGATGGGGCGCCATTTGAGGTTGTTATTAAAGCGTCCTCTTTATTTGAGAATATTTAATTATGTTGCTGCTGGTTTGTTGGTTTGTTCGATGATCCCAGAGTTAAATTTATAATATTGAATATAACAAATAAGCGGCGGGTTAGTGTTGTCGTTTATGAATGGTCAATAAAAGCTGACCGAATGCTGGGATTCGGTCAGCCAGATATGGTGTTTAACCTGGGTTAGACGCGCTTTGATAAGATTTTATCAATTCCGCAGTGGCCAGAACCTGATGCTACTAACGATGCACACACTGCAGCAAGTGCTAATGCATATTCAAAACCATGATGAGCTAAAAAGAGACCGTGGCTGATGTGTACCGAGAAAATAGCAACTAACATTGTGAAACAAACAACAGCTGCGGCAGGACGGGTTAACAATCCCAGAAAAATACATAATCCTCCGAAGAATTCTGCGCTGCCTGATAACGTAGCCATGACAATGCCCGGGGTTAATCCGATGGATGCCATCCAATGGGCTGTTCCTTCTAAACCATAGCCACCAAACCAGCCGAATAACTTTTGGCTACCATGCCCTATAAAAATAATACCTACAGGAATTCGTAATAAAAGAGGAGCAATTGCAGGCCGGCTTGATAATACACGATTGATAAATGACATAAGGTTTCACTTCTTGTTGTAAAGGTCGGGAACTTTTCCAAAAATGGACAAAAGTAATGGTCTAAGTTAAAAGTGGTATTAAAGACTTAAATCTTACAAAAAACAGATATGAAGGCAATGTTGCTCAGGCTAAAAACAATGTTAAATTATATTTAACAATTCGGAGTAAATAAATGATACTTTTAAACCTATAATACTTGACAGTCAGTGTTGGCGGCCTCTTTACTGTACCTTATTGGTGAATCTGGGTACACTAAGTTCAGATATCCTTAAACTGAAGAGATCCTTGTGCGTTGTCCTTTTTGCAATACAAATGATACAAAGGTCATCGATTCACGATTAGTGAGTGAAGGCCATCAGGTTCGACGTCGGCGAGAATGTCTGAATTGTCACGAACGTTTTACGACATTCGAGAGTGCAGAATTAGTGATGCCAAAAGTGATCAAAAGTAATGGCTCTCGAGAACCCTTCAATGAAGAGAAGATGCGTGCCGGAATGGCAAGGGCTCTTGAAAAAAGGCCTGTGGGCGTTGATGCGATCGAAGAGAGTATCAATCACATTAAGTCGCAGATCCGGGCGACTGGAGAGCGAGAAGTTGAAGCGAAACTGATTGGCCATTTGGTGATGGAAGCGCTGAAAAAGTTAGATAAAGTGGCTTATATTCGATTTGCTTCTGTTTATCGTGCTTTTGAAGACATTCGCGAATTCGGGGAAGAAATTGCCCGTTTAGAAAATCTATAAGGTATACCTTTAAGAGATATATTCATGAATTTTACTGCGCAGGATTATGAATGGATGGCGCGGGCAATCCGTTTGGCAGCCAAAGGGCGCTGGAGTAGTCCGCCCAACCCGAACGTAGGATGCGTGCTTGTTAAAGATGGCCAGTTAATTGGTGAGGGATTTCATCGAGTTGCGGGTGAAGGCCATGCGGAAGTGAATGCTATGGCCGATGCCAGAGCTCGGGGCTATGACCTTCGGGGAAGCCGCTGTTATGTGACACTGGAACCTTGTTGCCATTATGGACGGACCCCACCTTGTGCAAATGCATTGATTGAAGCGGGGATAAACTCTGTTGTTATGGCGATGCGCGACCCTAATCCGAAAGTTTTTGGTGGCGGTATGCGGATGCTTCAGGAAGCTGGTGTTGAGGTTCGCTCTGGCTTACTTGGAGAGCAGGCTGAACGGCTTAATCTTGGCTTTTTAAGCCGAATGAGACGTCAGCGGCCGTATGTCCGCTTAAAAACTGCAATCTCTATTGATGGGTGTACGGCACTTGCTAATGGTAAAAGTCAATGGATTACCGGGCCATTGGCCCGGCAGGATGTTCAAAGGGAAAGGGCATGCAGCCATGCAGTCTTATCAAGCGCTGCAACGGTCATTGCAGATAATGCTTCTTTAAATGTTCGTTCTCAAGAGTTAGGTTCGCTTGGTCAAAAAATTGATATATCCCGGTTGCGTCAGCCTGTTCGGATTATTCTTGATCGTCATCAGTTGTTAACGGGGCAAGAGCGATTGTTTCAACAGGATGGACCAATTTTTCACGTTGTAGACAGGCCCGTTCGCCAACCTTTAACTGAAACAATTATTGTCCCTCCTTGTGCTAATTGGCTTGAAGCCGTATGTAAAGAGCTAGCTTGTTGGGAGATTAATGATCTGTGGGTTGAAGCGGGTGCAACACTGAGTGGCGCATTTCTTATGGCTGGCTTAGTTGATGAATTGTTGGTTTATCAGGCTGGGGTTTTGCTGGGTGACTTATCTAAGTCGATGGCATGCCTTGGAACTCTGACTGAATTATCGGAGGCTTCGCGTTGGCAGCGGTTGAGTGAGCGATTAGTTGGCTCAGATCGCAAGACAGTTTATATCCCCAAAGAGAGACAATCATGTTTACCGGAATAATTGAAGCAAGTGGACAAGTTTGTTCATTGGTTCGTCGTGGTGGTGATCTTCAATTGACGCTTATTAGCCAAACGTTATCTATGGCCGATGTGCGCCTTGGCGATAGCATTGCCGTGAATGGCGTTTGTCTGACAGTTACTGATTTTGGAGACGATTTCTTTACAGTCGATGTGTCGATTGAGACGCTTTCCCGCAGCAGCTTAGAGCATTTAAAGCAAGGTTCAGTTGTGAATCTGGAAAAAGCGATGGCTGCAAATGGCCGCTTTGGCGGGCATATGGTGAGTGGCCATGTTGATGGTGTTGGAACAATTGCTAACTTGAGTAAAAGTGGACGGGCTATTGATATCTGGTTGTCTTATCCCGCTGAGTTGGGTCGTTATATTGCAGAAAAAGGTTCAATTACAGTTGACGGAATTAGTTTGACTGTCAATGAACTGGATGTGGACGGTCATCAGCTGAGGCTGACTATTATTCCTCATACTCTCTTATGTACAACGATTCAGAATTGGCGGACAGGGTCAAAGGTCAATATTGAAGTTGATGTTGTTGCCCGTTACCTGGAGCGGTTATTAGCGCCAGCATCGGGTGATGTAAAATCGTCAGGGTTAACCATGGCAAAGCTTGCAGAATATGGCTTTTTATCGGGACTAAAAGGATAAATTATGTCGCTCAGCGCCATTGAAGAAATTATTAAAGATATTGCAGCCGGTAAAATGGTGGTTTTGATGGATGATGCGGATCGGGAAAATGAAGGCGATCTGATTATTGCCGCCGATAGAATCACACCAGAAGCCATTAATTTTATGGCGCGCTATGGCAGAGGTTTGATTTGCCTGACATTAAGCTCAAAGCGGTGTCAACAGCTGCATTTACCATTGATGGTTAGCCAAAATAGTGAGAAATTCTCAACAGCATTTACGGTGTCGATTGAAGCGGCTAAAGGGGTCACTACAGGCATTTCTGCAGCAGACAGAGCGACGACTGTTCAGGCGGCTGTTAAATCGGATGCAGGCCCGGATGATATTGTGATGCCCGGACATGTTTTCCCCCTGAGGGCCCGCGATGGCGGTGTGCTGAGCCGTGCCGGACATACAGAAGCTGGCGTTGATCTGGCCCGTTTAGCGGGTTTCGAACCAGCGGCTGTCATTGTTGAAATTCTCAATGAAGATGGAACCATGGCCCGTCGTGATGATTTAGAAAAATTCTGTACAGAGCATGAGATAAAGCTTGGAACAATTGCGGATCTGATTGAGTATCGTAATACCCGGGAAACAACGATTGAAGAAGTTCATCAATGCAAACTGCCAACCCGCTATGGTGATTTTGTCCTCACAACATATCGTGACAAAATTGCAGGACAACTTCATTTTGCATTGCGTCATGGTGATATCGATCCTGTGAAGCCAACATTGGTAAGGGTTCATTTACATGATCCGTTATATGACTTATTTGGTAGTCTGCGCGATGGTGATATGAGTTGGCCTTTAGATGATGCACTGCAAAAACTGGCTGAAGAAAAAGGGGTTTTGATCTTAATTAGTGAAGATGAGCCCCAGCAGGCGCTGTTATCCCGATTAGCACGATATGCTCAGGAAGATTCAGGTCAGACACCCAAAGTGAAACAACAGACCCAGGCATCTCGTAACGTCGGTATCGGATCTCAGATCCTTGCGGCACAAGGTGTTCAGAAGATGCGGTTAATGAGTGCGCCTAAACGATATCATGCTCTGGGAGGCTTCGGTCTGGAAGTCGTTGAGATCCTGAGCCGTTAAAGGATGTCGGGTTTTGATGATTAAATTTTGTGTAAATGAATCATAAGACAATGTGTGGGATTTATTTATGAGTATGCGACAACATGTCCTGATGATATCTGTTAGTACATACACAGAACCTGTTAACGGCAACTCAAGGTCAATGTTTTTAAAGGCGTATGACAATGCTGTTTAACATCTAACCATCTAAGATAAACAGTTTTCAACGCCTTACTTCAATAAGAGAGTATGCTAGAATAGCGCGTTTTTTAAATGATTAACCATTTTTAGGGTGGGTTATGAATGTAATCGAAGGGGTGGTTCCTGCACCCACAGCTAAAATTGCCATTGTTATTGCTCGCTTTAATAGTTTCATCAATGACAGTTTACTTTCCGGGGCGGTTGATACACTTCAGCGTCAGGGGCAAGTTCTAGAAGACAATATTACCGTTGTTCGGGTTCCGGGAGCTGTTGAGATCCCTCTTGCTGCTAAAAAGCTGGCACAAAGCGGTCAATTCGATGCCATTATTACGCTTGGTACGGTTATTCGTGGCGGTACATACCATTTCGAATTAGTCGCAAATGAGTGTCATAAAGGGCTTGGGCATATTATGCTCGAGTATAATGTTCCTATTGCATTTGGTGTATTGACGACTGAGTCAATCGAACAGGCAATTGAGCGAGCGGGAACAAAAGTTGGTAATAAAGGTACAGAAGCAGCATTGAGTGCACTAGAAATGATTAATGTACTTAAGGCTATAGGTTAAGGAGTTATTGGATTGAAACCTTCTGCTCGCCGTAAGGCTCGGCAACTTGCAACACAGGCGATCTATCAGTGGCAGATGACTGGCGATCATATCGATAATATCGAACATCAGTTTTTAACAGAACAAGATATGTCTAAAGCTGATATCGATTATTTCAAATTATTGATTGAAGGCGTTGTGACTTGTCATGAAAAACTGGATAAATGGATGTCTTCGTGTCTGGCTCGTCGTTTAGACGAACTCGATATAGTCGATCATGCTATTTTGTTGATAGGCATGTATGAATTGACACAATGTAAAGATTTGCCACCTAAAGTTGCAATTAACGAGTCGATCGAATTGGCGAAGATATTTGCAGCAGATGACAGCCATAAATTTGTCAATGGTGTATTAGATAAGTATTACCACCTCCAACAGCTGAAAAAGTAACCAACTATGGGTGAATTTGAGCTGATTGAGCGTTTTTTCGCAAGCTCAACGAAACGCCCAGATGTTTTACTGGGCATCGGTGATGATGCGGCGTTGATTGATGTTCCTGCGCAACATCAATTGGTTGTTACGACCGATACTCTGGTCGAGGGTATTCATTTCTTTGCTGATATTCCACCTGCGGCACTGGGCCATAAGGCCCTGGCTGTCAACTTAAGTGATTTGGCCGCTATGGGCGCCGAACCACGTTGGGTGACGCTGGCTATTACACTTCCTTCTGCAAGAATGGAGTGGTTAGAGCAGTTTTGTCGGGGATTTTTTGAGCTGGCCGAATATTATAATGTGACATTAATCGGTGGCGATACAACAAGAGGGCCGTTAAGTATTACTGTTACGGCACATGGCGTTATTCCTGAGGGTGCGGCTATTTGTCGTCACCGGGCAAAACCTGGTGATTGGGTGTACGTTACCGGAACTTTGGGTGGTTCAGCACTTGCATTGAAGTATCTACAAGGGCTTGTCCATCTTGAGCATGATGTATTGCATTCGTTACTTAAAAGGCATTATTACCCTCAACCCCGGGTGCTCAGTGGGTATGGTTTAAGAGGCGTGGCGAGCAGCTGTATTGATATATCTGACGGATTGCTTGCCGATTTGCAGCATATCACGAACGCCAGTCATTGCTCGGCCAGACTTAACCTCGAACAACTTCCTATTAATCCCCAGGTGTTAGCAAACTGTGATGAGTCTCAGGCATTTGAGCTGGCTCTTTGTGGCGGTGAAGATTATGAGCTTTGTTTTACAGTTTCTGAAGAAAATAAAGGGTCTCTTGATATTGCATTATCGTATAGTGGAGTTGAATATCATTGCATTGGTCAGCTTCAGTTGGAAAATGAACCTGTCAGTTTGTTTTTAAATGATGAACCATTCGAACTCAATCGCGAGCGAGGATGGGATCATTTTGCTTGAGAGTTTTTATGGATCAATATTTGCGACGGTTATCTCTATTTAATCCTTTGCACCTTTGTGCTGTGGGATTTGGTAGCGGGCTTGCACCGAAAGCTCCTGGTACATTCGGAACATTAGCAGCAGTCCCTCTGATGGGGCTGTTGTCATGGTGGCTGACGCCATATCAGTATGCCATATGTTTGATTATCGGATTCATTTTTGGTGTCTGGTGTTGCCAGGTCGCAAGTAAAGCGATGAAAGTCCATGATCATGGTGGGATTGTCTGGGATGAGTTCATCGGATTTGGTGTTGCTTTATTGATGATTCCTGTTTCATGGAAATCTCTGTTGAGTGGATTTATCCTTTTCCGGTTGTTTGATATTTTAAAACCCTGGCCAATTAGTTGGTTGGACAAACGTGTAAGTGGTGGATTTGGGATCATGGTTGATGATCTGCTCGCCGGGGTATTCGCGTTATGTTGTCAATGGTTGTTATTCTTTTACTCGGGATGGGTTTAAAGTTTGTCTGTGATATTTATGACAGATGAATAAAGTTAAGTACATAATTTATACTATGCGTTTTTTTTCGATTTAGTTATCTAATCATGGTGCTATTTTGTTATTTCATACTTAGTTATTTCACATAACAGCTATATTTCTTTATAAAATTCTGTCGCAGTCCTTTACAGCGAAACATAAACATAATAGTTTATTCAGGTTAACTGCGAATTATCATGTCAATATCTCACTACTATCGGTACCTGTTATCGATTCAAGAAGATAAGCATTGGTTTATGGGGCATGTAGTGTTTGGTGATGTTACGGGGAGTTGATGCTGCCTGAAGAGTTTTTTATTGAGCAAACTTCAATCACTTTTTCGCTATAATTTGCCCTGGGCCGAAAACACAATATTCGCGATAAGATAGCCTGTGATATGGCTATTGTCCTGTAAGGTTATGGAGCACACTATATGAAAATGGGATTAGGGAAGTTATCGGCAGCATTGCTGGTTAGTCTGGCTGCCTTTAATGTACAGGCAAAAACAACAACGCTTGTTTATTGCTCTGAAGCAAGCCCCGAAGGGTTTAACCCGCAATTATTTACTTCTGGTACGACATTAGATGCCAGTGCCGAAACAATTTTTGACCGGTTAGTGGAATTTAAACCGGGAGCAACAACCATTGAGCCCGGGCTTGCAACTAGTTGGGATATTTCTCCTGATGGTAAAACTTATACATTCCATCTGCGTAAGCATGTTCAGTTTCAGTCGAATCGGACATTCACACCTACCCGGGATTTTAACGCAGATGATGTTATTTTTAGTTTTGATCGGATGTTGGATAAGAAAAATCCTTATCACAATGTGTCCGGTGGGCGCTATGAGTATTTTGACGGTATGGGTATGGATACTTTGATCAAAAAAGTGGTTAAAGTCGATTCCTATACGGTTAAATTTGAATTGAACAAACCGAATGCCCCATTTCTGGCAGATATGGCAATGAGTTTTGCCTCGATTCTGTCGGCTCAGCAGGCTAATACACTGCTAAAAGAAGGGAAACCTGAATTACTGGATCAGGACCCAGTCGGGACAGGACCATTCAAAAAAGTTCAGTATATTAAAGATTCAGTGATCCGCTACCTGGCGAATAAACATTATTGGCGTGGTGCTCCGCAAATTGATCGCCTGGTCTTCTCGATTACTCCAGATGCTTCAGTTCGTTATGCCAAACTGAAAAGTAATGAATGTCAGGTGATGCCTTATCCTAACCCAGCGGATCTAAAAGAAATGGCGAAAGATCCCAACATTAAATTGCTTCATCAACCAGGGCTTAATATCGGTTATTTAGCGTTTAACGTGAAGCATAAACCATTTGGTGATGTTCGGGTTCGTCAGGCTCTAAGCTATGCTATTAATAAAAAAGCAATTATTGATGCGATTTATCAAGGGGCCGGTCAGGTCGCCAAAAACCCAATTCCACCTACTATGTGGTCTTACGATAAAAAAATTAAAGACTATTCATATGATCCGGCTAAAGCCAGAGCGTTGCTAAAAGAAGCGGGTGTCTCTCACTTTAAAACAACCATCTGGGCTATGCCGGTACAGCGTCCATACAACCCGAATGCGCGCCGGATGGCTGAAATGATCCAGGCTGATTGGAAAAACGTGGGTGTTGACGCAAAAATTGTGACTTATGAATGGGGTGAATATCTTAAACGGGCTCGTCAGGGACAAGCTGATGCTATCTTAATGGGATGGACTGGTGATAACGGTGACCCGGATAACTTCCTTAATGTATTGCTAGGATGTGATGCGGTTGGTAATTCTAACTATGGCCAATGGTGTTATAAGCCGTTCGATAACATTATTCAAAAAGCGGCTCGGGTTTCTGATAAAGCAGAACGCATTAAACTCTATCAGAAAGCTCAGGTTATCTTTAAACAGCAGGCACCCTGGGTAACCATTGCTCATTCAGTGGTTTACGAGCCGATCCGCAAAGATGTTCACGGCTATAAAGTCGACCCATTTGGTCTGCACTATTTCTATGGTGTGTCTTTAAGCCAATAATATTCCAAAATGCGTACGGGCCTCAAAAGAGGCCCTTCATATCAGGGTTTATACTCTAAGTTAATTATTTATGTTGCAATTTATTTTTAAGCGATTGATATCCGTAATTCCGACGTTTATCGGGATTACGCTGTTAACTTTTGCGCTAATTCATGCAATACCTGGCGATCCCATTGAAATTATGGCGGGTGAGCGGGGTATCTCTGCTGCGAAGCATGCCCAATTGATGCATCAAATGGGGCTTGATCAACCGCTTTATCTTCAGTATTACCATTATGTCATTGGTATTTTGCACGGTGATTTAGGTTTCTCATTAGTTAATCATCAACCGGTTTTAAGCGAATTTATGCTGCGTTTCCCGGCGACTGTTGAATTGTCTTTTTTTGCTGTTGTTTTTGCGATTTGTGTCGGGTTACCTCTTGGCATTATCGCGGCGGTTAAAAGAGGAACGATCTTTGACCACGGGGTTATTGCGATTGCCCAGGCCGGGTATTCGATGCCGATTTTCTGGTGGGCCTTATTACTCATTTTGTTTTTCTCAGTTCAGTTGGGGTGGACCCCTGTTTCCGGCCGTCTGGATGAGGCCAAATATTGGATTGAACAACCAACGGGATTTATGGTGATCGATACGTTGTTATCGGGCCAGCCCGGGGCGTTTGTCGATGCATTGAAACACCTCATCTTGCCCGCCATTGTGCTGGGAACTATTCCGATGGCTGTGATCGCACGAATGACGCGCTCTTCTATGCTTGAAGTGTTGGGTGAAGATTATATTCGTACGGCCAGAGCCAAAGGGATGTCTCCATGGCGAGTCATTATTGTTCATGCACTACGCAATGCTTTAATACCGGTGGTTACGGTGATTGGATTGCAGGTAGGAATCATGCTTTCCGGTGCCATTTTGACGGAGACGATTTTTTCCTGGCCGGGTATTGGTAAATGGTTGATCGATGCCATTTCACGGCGTGATTATCCGGTTGTACAGGGCAGTATTTTGCTCATCGCAACCATTATTATTGTGGTCAATCTGTTGGTCGATATTATTTATGGTATTGCCAATCCACGGATCCGACATACGAAGTAACCGGGGAATCGAACTCATGTCTGAACAAACAACTTCGCAATCGGCACCAAAACCGTTAACGCCTTTCCAAGAATTCTGGCTTTATTTTCGCCAGAATAAAGGGGCAGTTGCTGGATTGCTCTACATTATTGTCATTATTGTTTTTGCACTTTTTGCTGAAGTGATTGCCCCTCATTCACCTATTCAGCAATTTCAAAATTCCTTTTTGCAGCCGCCAGCATGGCAAAGTGGGGGAAGCTGGAAATTTATTCTGGGAACAGATGATGTTGGCCGGGATATTTTTTCGCGGTTAATTTATGGGGCCCGGTTATCACTAATCATTGGGACTATGGTTGTTACATTATCATTAAGTGTTGGTGTGTTATTGGGGCTGATAGCTGGTTATTCTCGTGGGATGATTGATACGGTGATTATGCGCATCGCCGATATCATGCTGGCTGTTCCAAGTCTGTTATTTGCGATTGCAATCGTTGCTATTTTAGGCCCAAGCTTATTTAAAGCTGCCATTGCGATTGCCATTGTTTCTGTTCCCCACTTTATTCGTCTGACCCGGGCGTCGGTTATCGCTGAAACAACCCGGGATTATGTGACATCGTCTCGAGTTGTGGGGGCTGGGGCATTCCGGCTGATGTTTATTACCATCTTACCGAACTGTCTGGCACCTTTGATCATCCAGGCAACGCTGGGTTTTTCTTCAGCACTTTTGGATATGGCAGCGCTTGGCTTTTTGGGAATGGGGGCTCAACCACCAACGCCCGAATGGGGGAGTATGCTGGCCAATGCCCGTCAATATGTGACCAGGGCCTGGTGGGTCGTGACATTCCCGGGGTTGATGATCCTGATGACGGTCTTAGCGTTTAACCTGATGGGTGATGGCCTGCGTGATGCCCTTGACCCTAAAATGAAACGATGACGGAGCAGGAATTATCATGGCTTTATTAGAAGTAAAAAACCTCTGCGTCGAATTTGGCGATGAAGACCGTCCGTTTCGAGCTGTGGATAATGTAAGTTACAGCGTTAAAAAAGGGGAAGTATTAGGTATTGTGGGTGAATCAGGTTCTGGAAAGAGTGTCAGTTCACTGGCGATTATGGGCCTGATTGATTATCCGGGGCGGGTGAGCGCTGATGCGCTCGAATTAGATGGTCAGAAAGTTCTGGAAATGTCGAAGTCGAAGCGCCGAAAAATTACAGGTTCTGATATTTCGATGATTTTTCAGGATCCAATGACCAGCTTGAACCCTTGTTATACGGTTGGTTATCAAATTACTGAAGCGTTGAAAATCCATTATGACAAAATGTCTAGGAAGGAATTGAAGGCGAAGGTGATCGAGTTGCTTCGTCAGGTAGGTATTCCAGCGCCAGAGTCACGTCTTAAGGCATATCCGCATCAGCTTTCAGGTGGAATGAGTCAGCGTGTGATGATTGCGATGGCTGTTGCCTGCGATCCGAAATTGTTGATAGCAGATGAACCAACGACGGCATTAGATGTGACCATTCAGGCTCAGATTGTTGATCTGTTGCTGGAGCTGCAAAAACAGAAAAATATGGGATTGGTTCTGATTACCCATGACTTAGCTTTAGTTGCTGAGGCCGCTGATCGGGTGATTGTGATGTATGCTGGTCAGATTGTCGAAACCGGCCCTGCGAATCAAATCTTTTATCAGCCTCTGCACCCTTATACGCAGGCATTATTGGCTTCTTTACCGGAGTCTTCTTCTGGCGCAGAGCGTCTTCAGGCTTTATCGGGAGTCGTTCCCGGTGCATATGACCGGCCTGAAGGATGCTTGTTGAATCCTCGTTGCCCTTATGCCAACGAACAGTGTCGCCAACATCAGCCGGATTTAATCCGTCATGGTGGCGATCGCCAGATCCGGTGTTTCAGACCATTGGATGAATCAGGGAGGCCATCAGTATGAGTCAGCAACACAGTGATATTTTGTTTGAAGCATCAGCACTTAAAAAGTACTATCCGATTAAAAGCGGATTATTTAAGCCTGAGAAACTGGTAAAAGCACTTGATGGCGTATCGTTTCGGTTAAGTAAAGGAAAAACACTGGCTGTCGTTGGCGAATCAGGCTGTGGGAAGTCAACATTAGCCAGGAGTCTGACATTAATTGAAGCGCCAACTTCTGGTGAATTGCGCTTCGATGGTCAGGATATTCTGTCTTTGGGCCATAAGGCTGCTCATGAACTTCGTAAACGGATTCAGATTGTTTTTCAGAACCCATACGGATCGCTGAATCCCCGTAAAAAGGTCGGGCAACTGCTTGAAGAACCGCTCATTATTAATACTGATTTAAGTCAATCGGAGAGACGGGAAAAAGCGCGGGCCATGATGGTTAAAGTTGGACTTCGGTCAGAACATTATAATCGTTATCCTCATATGTTTTCTGGTGGTCAGCGTCAGCGAATTGCAATTGCACGAGGTTTGATGTTAGAGCCCAGTATTGTCATTGCGGATGAACCGGTCTCAGCTCTGGACGTGTCGGTACAGGCTCAGGTTCTTAATCTGATGATGGATTTACAAAGTGAAATGGGGTTGAGTTATATCTTTATTTCCCATGATCTTTCGGTCGTTGAGCATATTTCTGATGATGTGATGGTCATGTATTTGGGTAAAGTTGTTGAGTATGGTCCAAAAGAAGATATATTCGGTCATCCCCGTCATCCTTATACTCAGGCGTTGCTATCCAGTACTCCGAAACTGCACCCGGATAAACGAACTGAGAAAATTAAACTAGAAGGTGAGCTTCCGTCACCGTTAAGCCCACCAACGGGATGTGCTTTCCATACCCGATGTCGTTATGCGAAGGCCTTGTGCAAGGAACAGACTCCAGAGCTAAAAAAATATGGACAAACCCAGATAGCGTGCCATATTGTGGAGTGAATAATATAAGCATTACTTCATGAATTATGTTGATAAGGCACATCCAGGGTTCGTTTATGTTATTGCTGGTGTGCTTTTCTTCTTTTGGGTTTAGTTGTCGGTTGTGAGATTTGATTGGGTGATAAGATGTGGCGTTGGTTCTCGATCACAGTGGTTATATGGTTGGTTCTCGGCACTGCATATGGTCAGTCAGTTGTTTGGGGCAGTTCAGAACGCATTGACTTTAAAAAGCTTCCTGAAGATACCTCAATGGGAAGCCTTGTTGTCGGTAATTTATTGTATGACCCGCTGTTTCGATACAATGCTAAAGGCGCAGCGATTCCATGGCTGGTCAGCCAGTGGAAGCAACTATCACCGACCCGGATTGTATTTCAGCTTCGTGCTCATGTGTTTTTTTCTTCCGGTAACCGGTTGACGAGTCAGGATGTCAGCTGGAGTTTTAATACACTATTAAAACATGGTGATTTCAGACAGCTTTTTGGCATGATTAAGTCGATAAATCCGTTAACACCTAGTCGGTTTTTAGTGGTGCTAAAAACGCCTTGTCCAAACCTTTTGGGTCGTTTAACGTATTTGTTCGTTTATGACCGTTTATGGCTAAGGGCATCTCACCATCATAGTACGCTACTCGTTTCAGGGAGCGGCCCATTTCAGCTAACTGAACAGATTAAAAATATACGGGCAGTCTTAAAACGGAAGTCTAAGACATGGAATCATCCGGATCAGGGAAATATTAATCAGCTGGTGGTTATTCCGATCCGGCATGAACAGACACGCTTTTCTGCGTTATTAAATGGTGATGTTGATATTACGGATCATCTGAATATGTTCCGATATAGTGTATTGACTCAGTTGCCTCAATTTCAAATGTTCTTAGTTCGACACAGTCGCTGGGTTGGATTGTTATTTAATGGATTTGCTCCAGCTTTGCAGAACAAAGTGGTCCGTAAAGCTCTTTCCATGGGAATTAATGCCTCTATGCTAAGGATGCAACTTGTTGGTCATTTAGGTGGGAAGACTTATCAGAATGAACTCTTACCAGATGCTGGCCAGCGTGATTATTCGTCGCAGGCTTATCAGCTTTTAAATAAAGAAGGGTATGGGAGTGGGATTAAATTACGAGTTGTTGTTGAACAGCTATCTGATTTAGATTCAGAGCAGGCACTGCATTTATTAAAATTGATGCTCAGACGGCTTAATATTGATGTCCGGGCACAAATTCTGAGTCCGACCCGATTTAGACAAGCATTATCTAAATGTGAAGGTGATCTGTTTTTCTTAGCAATGAAAAACAGACCGAATGATCTGATTTCTCATTTAAACACGATGTTGAAAAATACGATTGATGCTCCGGCTGCTTTGAATTGTTCTCCTCAACGAGAACGGTTGCTTAAAGAGTTTGATGTGTTGAAAAAACAGGAGTTGAGTATGTCAGATATTTATCATCGACTATCGGTTACTATTAATCATCAATATGATTTTAAACCGCTCTTTTGGCAAAGTGCACTATGGGCAAGTCGTAGCATGATCCATATACCTCACGGGCGTTATCCGCTAGGGTTGCCTTATTTCGATGAGATGAAGGTTGATACTAAAGTAAACCAGTAAAATGAAGGATATTCCCAGATTGAGGTTAAATAGGGCAATAGTATCAGCCCTATTTAAAACAGCCTCTAGTTTTTCAACCGGTTAATTAACCCTTGGCTATCTAAGCCCAGTTGTTCATAAACCTGTTGCTGTGTCCCTTGTGCAATGAACTGATCCGGAAGTCCGAGCTGCGTGAGTGTAATATTATGTCTGGCCTGAGCGAGATACTCTCCAATTGCAGATCCTGCACCCCCCATCACCGCGTTGTCTTCAAGTGTGACTAAATGTTCGTGGGTGGCAATTAACTGATCGATACAATGGTGATCGAGTGGTTTTACAAAACGCATATCAACAACTGTCATGTTCAGTTTTTCGGCTGCTTTTAATGCTTCATGAAGCAGAGGTCCAAAGCACAGAACAGCAATTTTTTCACCCTGTCGGCGAATATGTGCTTTGCCGATATCTAATGCGGCCATTGTGTTATCGATAGGGGCATTAATCGCTCCCCCCCGGGGATAACGAACTGCGGCCGGTCCCTGATGTAAATGACCGGTATAGAGCATCTGGCGGCACTCGTTTTCATCAGATGGAATCATAATGACCATATTAGGAACGCAGCGCAGAAAACTTAAATCGAATGCTCCTTGATGAGTTGGTCCGTCAGCTCCAACAATACCTGCCCGGTCTATTGCCAAAAGAACAGGTAGATTCTGAAGGGCAATATCATGAATCAGTTGATCATAAGCACGTTGTAAAAATGTACTATAAATTGCAACGACAGGGTGTAATCCTTCAATGGCAAGGCCTGCTGCAAAAGTCAGCGCATGTTGTTCTGCGATGGCGACATCGAAATATTGCTTTGGAAAACGTTTAGAAAATTCAACCATGCCGGAACCTTCACGCATGGCAGGGGTAATCCCCATCAATTTAGGATCGGTTTGGGCCATATCACATAACCATTGACCAAAGACTCTGGAGAAGGTCATAGTTGATGATTTTTTAGGGAGATCATGATCCTTCGGATTAAATTTAGAAACAGCATGATAACCGATAGGGTCGTTTTCTGCAGGAAGATAGCCTTTACCTTTTTTAGTGACAACATGCAGAAATTGAGGTCCTTTCAGATCTCTCATGTTTTTTAAAGTTTGAATCAGACCAATCACATCATGACCATCTATAGGTCCGATATAGTTAAATCCAAACTCTTCAAATAATGTCCCGGGAATCATCATTCCCTTAAGGTGTTCTTCGGTTCGTTTGGCTAATTCTTTAATCGGAGGGATACCATTGAGGATTTTCTTCCCACCTTCGCGCAGTGTCGAGTACATACTGCCAGACATGAGTTTGGCAAGAGAGTTGTTTAATGCCCCGACATTTTCGGAGATCGACATTTCATTGTCGTTGAGAATCACTAGTAAATCATCTGAGCGACTGCCTGCATGATTGAGTGCTTCAAAGGCCATTCCGGCTGTCATGGCCCCATCTCCGATGACTGCAACCGCTTTTCGGCCAAGCTGTTCCCGGGTTGCAGCCACAGCGATCCCCAATGCCGCGCTTATGGATGTGCTGGAATGACCAACACTTAACGTATCGTATTCGCTTTCTTCTCGCCATGGAAATGGATGCAGCCCGTTTTTTTGACGAATCGTCGACATATGCTCACGACGTCCCGTTAGAATTTTATGCGGGTAAGCCTGATGACCAACATCCCAGATGAGTCTGTCAAACGGTGTCTGAAAGACATAATGGACTGCGACGGTTAATTCGACAACACCCAGACCAGAAGCCAAGTGGCCACTGCTCTGGCTAACCGTATTTAAAAGATATTGGCGTAACTGACCACACAGCTCTGGCAGTTTAGAAAGCGGAAGCTGTCGTAAGTCTTCAGGCGTATCTACCAGCGCCAGTAATGGATAATTTTGGATATTTAGGCTCATAAATCAACAATATAGCAATGCTACTTATTTCGCTGGACGATGTAGTCAGCAAGTAATGCAAGTTTATCGGTATTGTAAGGTAATGCATCGAGAGCTTGTAGTGCCTGAACTTGCAGTGCTTCACATTTTCGCTGCGCTACATCAAGTCCTAACAATGACGGGTAAGTATTCTTTTCGTGAAGGGTATCGCTCCCCTGTGGTTTCCCTAATGTCTGGGTATCACTTGTAATATCCAAAATGTCATCACGAACCTGAAAAGCCAGTCCAATGGCCTGGGCATAACTGTCCAACAACATACATTCCTGTTTTTTTTCAATACCGGCTGCAATAGCCCCTAAACGGACTGCGGCACGAATTAAAGCGCCTGTTTTTAGTCGGTGCATATTCTCCAGTTCATGGATATTCTGATGATGGCCTGTGGCTACGATATCAATGGCCTGTCCACCACACATCCCCTGGTAACCTGTTGCCTGGCTCAGTTCTCTGATCATAGCCAATTGCTGTTGGGCGCTGTAGCCTGGGACATGGCTTAATAGTTCGAAAGCCAGTGTTTGCAGTGCATCGCCGGCTAAAATGGCGGTTGCTTCATCAAAGGCAACATGACATGTTGGCTGTCCCCGGCGTAACGTATCATCATCCATTGCAGGTAAGTCATCATGGACAAGAGAATAAGCATGAATGGCTTCGACAGCTGCTGCAACCGGAGCCAGCATATCCATCGATTTTTCTGTCAGTTCTCCTACTTGATAAACCAATAAAGGACGAATTCGCTTGCCACCTAAGAGTAAACTGTGACGCATGGCATCAAGTAACCGGGGTTCACTGACAGGTAACTGCTGGAGTTTATGTAAAAGAAAATGATCGACATGCTCACGGCACTTAGCAACATATGAAGCGAGAGCTTGGTTCACAGTTCACCTTCCTTCTCATCAAAGTTACCAAGAGGAGCATCTGCATCATTTTGTTTTAGAATTTTAATTTGTTGCTCAGCTTGTTCTAATTTTTTCTGGCCGGCACCAGCTAAAGCGACCCCTCTTTCAAAATGTTTCATCGCCTGCTCAAGAGGAAGCTCACCTTGTTCTAGTTTCCGTACAAGTTGCTCCAACTCATGCAGCGATTCTTCAAAACTCATATTTTCAGGTTTTTTAGCTGCCATTCCATCTCCTGATTCGTTGTTTGACATAGTTTATGTCATAACCCGATCATAATGGTATCTTGTATACAGATTAAAGTATTTATTTCCCGAACCGATAAATATTGCATATTATTGTCCATAATATGTTTGTAACTTATACATTTTAGTTATTATGTTGACTCTTTTGAGTGCCAAAATCTTAATGAAAGGACGTGATTTGTGGATTTAGCGACGCTGGTAGGCCTTTTAGGCGGCTTTGCCTTTGTGTTGATGGCTATGATGTTGGGCGGAGATATCAGTGCCTTTGTCGATGTCCCGTCTATTTTGATTGTCATTTGTGGTTCTTTGTTTGTTGTGTTGATGAAATACAACTTAGGCCAATTTTTAGGGGCAGCTAAAATCGCTGCAAAGGCATTTCTTTTTAAAACCGATAAACCTGACGACCTGATTCAAAAAGCGGTTGAACTGGCTGATTCAGCCCGTAAGGGAGGATTTTTGGCGCTAGAAGAAGCCGATATTCCTAATGAATTTATGAAAAAAGGCGTGAGCATGCTGGTGGATGGCTATGATGCTGAAGTGGTTCGAAGTACTTTGCGAAAAGATATATCGCTTACCAATGAACGTCATGAAACAGGTTCGAGTATCTTCCGTGCAATTGGTGATGTTGCACCGGCTATGGGAATGATTGGTACGCTGATTGGGTTGGTGGCGATGTTATCGAATATGTCTGATCCAAAATCAATTGGGCCTGCGATGGCGGTTGCCTTGTTGACAACACTTTATGGGGCGGTTTTAGCCAATATGGTGGCAATTCCGATTGCTGATAAGCTTGATCTTCGCTCCGGAGAGGAGGCTCTGAACCGTTCTCTGATTCTTGATGCTGTCCTTGGGATTCAGGATGGGCAAAATCCGCGTGTTATTGAAGGATTACTGAAAAATTATCTGCAGGCATCCAAGCGAAGCGAAGCAGAAGGTTAGTCGAGGTAAGCTATGGATGAAGATGAAGAGTGCAAGTGTCCCCCCGGACTACCGGCGTGGATGGCAACCTTCTCTGATTTGATGTCACTGCTTTTATGTTTTTTTGTACTGCTGTTGTCATTCTCAGAGATGGATGTTTTAAAATTTAAGCAGATTGCCGGTTCGATGAAATATGCGTTCGGTGTTCAGAACCAGCTTGAAGTCAAAGATATTCCGAAAGGAACATCAGTTATTGCTATGGATTTCAGACCTGGACGACCAGAACCTACACCAATTGAAACCATTATGCAGCAGACTGTCGATATGACTCAGACTGAGCTCGATTTTCAAAAAGGCGAAGAGAGTCAGGCTGGCGGACAAGAGCGTAATGCCGGTGAGCAGACGGGCGGTCAGAGTGAAACACAACAGATCCCTGAGACCCAAAACACGTCTCAAGAACAAAATCAGGTGGCTAAACAAATTGCGGTTCAATTGAAAAAAGAGATTAAAGATGGTGCTCTTGAAGTTGAATCGCTTGGCCAGCAAATTATTATCCGGATTCGGGAGAAAGGCTCTTTTCCGGCAGGTTCCGCTTTTTTACAACCGAAGTTCAGACCGATTATTCGCAAAGTAGCCAGGGTGGTTAAAGATATACCAGGGATTATTACAATTTCCGGTAATACTGATAACAGGCCAGCTGATTCAGAGCTTTATCGCTCTAACTGGGATCTCTCGGCGCAACGGGCCGTATCTGTTGCACAGGTGATGATTAAAGTACCCGGGTTTGATCAATCCCGGTTAGTTGTTCGAGGATTAGCTGATACCGATCCATTGGTGAAAAATGATACGCCAGCCCACCGGGCGATGAATCGTCGTGTTGAAATTAGTATCATGCAAGGTAAGGCGAAAGAATCGAAGCAGCAGATTCGGGTAGCGCCTTTGAGTGACAAGATCATTAATAGATGATATAAAGAATTGATTTAGATGTATTGACCTTATTCGCAATAATGCTTTTTGGCTCTATTGCGAATATTGCGGCGTGCATCTGATCTTTTTTCAGGTGTATAATGCGCGCCGAAATGTCAATGCTGTCACCATCATGAAATTTATTATTAAGTTATTTCCAGAAATCACCATCAAAAGCCGCTCTGTACGTCAGCGTTTTTCTAAAATGCTACAGGGCAATATTCGTAATATACTCAGAAATATTGATGAAACGGTTCGTGTCAGGCGCAACTGGGATCATCTGGTTGTTACGGGGCGGGACCCTGAAAAACGAGAAGCGTTAATCGAAGCACTTTCTTGCACTCCGGGGATCCAGCATTTTCTGGAAGTATCCAGTGTTGAATTTACTGATCTTCATCATGCTTATGAACTGACTCACTCCATATGGAAAGATAAACTGGCTGGAAAGACGTTCTGTGTCCGGGTTCGTCGTGTGGGGGAGCATGATTTTACCTCGGTTGAGGCCGAGCGCTATATCGGGGGCGGTCTGAATCAATATACGGATGCTGCCGGTGTGAAATTAAAAAATCCTGATGTGACTGTTCGCTTAGAGATCGAGAATCAGCAGCTCTATATCGTGACACATCAGCATCCTGGTATCGGTGGTTTTCCTCTGGCTACTCAGGAGAGTGTTTTATCGCTTATTTCCGGTGGTTTTGATTCAGGCGTTGCCAGTTATGAATTAATTCGTCGCGGCTCAAGAGTTCATTACTGCTTTTTTAACTTAGGCGGTGCTGCACATGAAATTGGCGTAAAACAGATGGCACATTATCTGTGGCATAAATTTGGCAGTTCTCATCGGGTTAAATTTGTCACTATTGATTTTGAGCCAGTGGTTGCAGAGATCCTAACTAAAGTCGAAAATTCTCAGATGGGCGTTATCTTAAAACGGATGATGATGCGTGCAGCCTCAGAAGTTGCAAGCCAGTTCCGTATTCCTGCATTGGTGACAGGGGAAGCCGTTGGTCAGGTGTCCAGTCAAACGCTTACCAACTTGTCGATGATTGATAAAGTGACGCAGACACTTATCTTAAGACCGTTAATCGCCAAAGATAAACAAGACATTATTGATTGTGCCCGGAAAATTGGAACAGCGGATATCGCAGAAACAATGCCCGAATTTTGTGGTGTTATTTCCCGTAAACCAACTGTGAAAGCGATTGAATCGAAGCTATTGGCTGAAGAAGCCAATATGGATGCAAGCGTGCTTGAAACCGTTGTGTCTAATGCTCGTGTAATGGATATTCGCGATATTGGCCGGGAAAGCGATCGGGAAGTTGTGGAAGTCGAAACGGTTGAGACGATTGAAGATTCGCAGATTATCGTTGATATCCGAAGTGATGAAGAACAAGAAATGAATCCATTAAATATCGATGGTACTGAAGTATTGCATATTCCATTTTTTAAATTAGGGACTCAGTTTGCCCAGTTGGATAACAGTAAACATTATTTGTTGTATTGTGAACGGGGCGTAATGAGTAAATTACAGGCCCTTTATCTCAAGGAGCAGGGCCATGAAAATGTCAGTGTTTACCGGCGCTAGAGCTGTTTTTTGGGTAGTCGTTAATCTATTCTAACAAGCATCGGCCCGGCGACTTGTCGGGCCAAATTTTTATTCCCAAGTTCAGCTAAAATAGCTAGAGCCATTTCAATAGCCGTTCCTGGTCCTTGGCTGGTGATCAAGCGGGCCTGCTTATCAATGACCACACGTTCTTTGCTACGATGTTCGGGGTTAAGATCCTGGAAAAAATCCGGGTGGCAGGTCATCAGGGCATCAGGACAAATTTTGTGGCTTGATAAAACCTGGGCCGGGGCTGCACAAATCGCGGCCAGATAGTTGGGGGCATGATGAAATGCCCGGATAAAATCGATAAATTCCTGAGTGTTGCACATATATTCACTGCCTGATGCGCCCCCGGGGATAACTAATAATTGATAGTCGTCCGGTTTGACATCTTCAAGTAATTTATCAGCAACAAGCTTCACTTCACGTGAGGCCGTAATTGTCAGTTCATCACTGATACTCACTAAATCAACGATAAAATTCCCGCGGCGCAATGTATCAACCAAAGAGATGGTTTCAATTTCTTCACTGCCGGGCGCAACAGCAACCATCGCATTAATCATTGGCATATCCTCTTCTGTAAACCTGTTGGTAGAGTTGTTTATTAAGTGGTGTCTCAATATTGTGTTTTTCAGCTTCCTGAATCAAGTAGCCATTAATAAAATCGATTTCGCTAAGGCGTTGGCAGCGTAAATCTTCCGCCATGGAAGAATAGTTTTTAGCCGTTTGCTGACATACCTGATGAATGAGCGCTTCGATTTTGCCAGCACTCAGTGATTGGTTGCATGCATTGGCGACTAGACTGATCTCGTGGCATAACTCGCGAATGAGCGGCTGGTAACTTGGTGTTAATAATTCACCGTTCGGACATTGATCAATGGCTGTAATAGGATTGATGACCGCATTAATGACCAGCTTTTGCCAAAGCATTGTCTCTATATTTTCATGAAAAAAAACATCTGGAATAGCCTGATTTAATGCGGTGACAAAATCTGGGGCTGACTCGGTTTTGTGTCTATATGCGCCAATATAAGTTTGTCCGCTACCCGAGTGAAGAATGGTCTGATGTTTTCTATGGGCTCCGTGTGTTGTCATGGCAGCCCATAATGAATGCTTGGGGTAATGTTCAAGAACCATATCCTGAATACCCATGCCATTATTTAACGTGATTAATTGGGTTTGTCTGTTTAATTCGATGCTGTTTAATGCGCTGATAACCTGGTAGGCTTTGACACAAATCAGCAGGTAATCACAGTCTGTAGTATGGTTTTTGATGGGTAAGATAGCCGAGTGGCTGGCCGATTGTTCCTGATAGATTAGTTCCTGGGCTGATTCATCTTTCTGATGTTTAAGGTCCATGATCAATTGTACTGACTGACCGGCTAAGGCCAGACGTGTGGCAAATAATCCACCAATGGCACCATTTCCTAAAATTCCCCAACGGATCATCATACCCTCTTACCACTATGCCTGTCTTCTGGGGATACTTTAACGCATCTTGTTGTTGCCGTGAGACTAAGCCTGATAATTACGTTGCGATACAAACGCGTTTCATTTGAACAAAGTTTAACTGCCAAACGTCAACACCCCCAGTAATGCTGATATACTTCAAGTATTAATCATGATGATTTTGGCCACAATGTTAAAATCAGTTTTTTTATGAGGAGACCGGCTGACTATGCCATCATTTGATATTGTATCTGAAATTGATACCACAGAAATTCGTAATGCGCAGGAAAATGCATCCCGGGAACTGGAAACCCGTTTTGACTTTCGTGGTGTTGAAGCACAATTTGAGCTGGTGGGGGATGATATCAAAATGACTGCCGAAGCAGAGTTTCAGCTCAATCAGATGCTTGATATTCTGCGCTCAAAATTGGTGAAGCGTCAGGTTGATACCTCAGCGATGGATTTAGCTGATCCGATTCCATCGGGGAAAACAGTTTCTCAGCTGGTGCGTTTTAAGCAAGGAATTGATACCAATGCTGCAAAATCGCTCGTTAAGCAAATTAAACAGAGTAAATTGAAAGTGCAGACATCAATTCAGGGTGAACAGGTTCGGGTGACCGGGAAAAAACGAGATGATCTTCAGTCTGTGATGGCCATGATTCGTGAAGCAGATCTGGGCCAACCATTTCAGTTTACTAATTTCAGAGATTAATCATTTTATGAAACAGGCTAAACGAAATAATTTAGCCTGTTTGCGTCCAGAGGCGTTAAGATGAGTGTTCTTCAAATGGTTTGAGATAGGCAAGAATTGGAATCAAAATTAATGCGGGTGTTCCCATAATGGCTGTCATTGTAAAGAAATGACTATAGCCAATATGATCGACGAGATAGCCTGAGAAGCCTGCGATGAATTTAGGAAGCAACAGCATCACAGAGCTTAGCATCGCATATTGTGTTGCCGAAAAAGCTACATTGGTTAGTGATGACAGATATGTGATAAAGGCTGCTGTGGCGATTCCTGCACTGAGATTATCAGCACTAATGACGAGTGTTAGTAAGGTCAGTGAAGGTGGCTGCAATGCCATATAGCTATACAGTAGATTTGATGAAGCCGTTAAAAAAGCCCCCAAAAACAAAATTCTCATGGTTCCAGATTTATTGACCAGCACACCACCGATACCGGCACCGAGCAGTGTCATTATGACACCAAATACCTTCGATATACTGGCTACATCTGCTTTTGAAAATCCCATATCGACATAGAATGCATTGGCCATCACTCCCATCACGATATCTGCAATCCGGTAACAGCTAATCAGCAGTAAAATTAGAATGGCATGCCATCGGTAACGTTGCCAGAAATCGACAAACGGGCTTAAAGCCGTATCGACGAACCAAGCAATGTAACTGGCGTTTTTTAGTGAATATCCCCGGCGTTGAATCCGTCGAATCAGTGAAATAGGGATGGTTTTTTGCTGGGGTTCTACTGTGGGTTCCCGGGCGATTAAACAACTGATGACACCGATACTCATCAGCGCGGCCATGCACAGATATGCAAGCTGCCAGGCATGGGCCTGATAGCCCGTCTGGCCATGGCTGAATATAGCGGCAAGCCATAATGCTCCGGCACCGGATGCAATCATAGCCAGCCGGTAACCACACATATAGGCAGCTGCCATGGTGGCCTGAAGTCGTTCGGGAGCTGATTCAATCCGGAATGCGTCTAATGTAATGTCTTGCGTTGCAGAGCTGAATGAGACCAACAATGCAAAGCAGGTCATCAGAACGACCGAATGATGTGGATCAGTTGATGCGATGCCAATGAGTCCACAAATGATCCCTGTCTGAGCCAGTAACATCCAACTTCTTCGACGTCCAAGCCGGCTGGTCAGAAATGGAATCGGAAGGCGGTCAACAAGTGGTGACCAGAGCCATTTAAGACCATAAAAAAGTGCCACCCAGCTGATAAAACCAATTTCAGTCCGGCTGGTTCCGGCTTCCCTCAGCCAAAAAGAAAATGTTGAAAAGACCAATAAAAGCGGAAGTCCTGAAGAGAACCCTAAGCTAAACATTAAAATGACGGATTTCTGACCATATAATTTCAGACTATCCAGCCAGCTCTGCTTTATTGGCTCTTTATTTTTCATTTATTATTTACAACGCTGACATGAGTAATGATAACCGGTGTACTGGGAACATTGGGCATGCCAAGTGTGTTGTCATATCCGGTTTGAACATTGGCTATGGCCTGAACGACTTTCATTCCTTTTATAACATGACCAAATACCGCGTATCCTGGTTTATTGGTACTGCCATCTAAAAAAGGGTTGTCATGAACGTTAATATAAAACTGCCTGGTTGCTGAATCAGGATCGGTTGTCCGTGCCATTGCTATCGTTCCGGTCAGATTGGATAAGCCATTATCGGATTCATTCTGGATCGGTGCATAACTGGGTAGTCGTTTGCCTGTTTTGGTAAAACCGCCCCCCTGGATGACAAATCCTTTAATGACTCGATGAAAAATGCTCCCGTCATAGCTATCATCATGCACATAACGGAGAAAATTCTTACATGTAATAGGGGCTTTTGCTTCATTTAGCGCAATGCTGAAATTCCCCATTGAGGTTTCAAAGCGAACTGTCGTTGCTAAAGCTGGAAAAGAAAGGAGCCCGCATAAAAGGAATGTTAAAAAATGCTTCATAAGGATGCCTGAGTCAGTAGTTTGTGATCGGTTAAAATGCCGGTTAATACCGCATTAAGAGTCTGATTAAGTTGAGTCTGTTGTTCACTCATATCTACGCCAAAGCTACCCGTGTTGCGGCGGCTGGCTGTGTATTGACGAACAATTTGACTGTGTTTTGAGGAAAATGATGCTTTTAAGGTGACCTGATCAATTGCGATATAATCGGTCGGGTGTTGTACCGTACGGTTATTTAATGTCATGATTTCAATTTTTAACGTATCGGCCGCTTTATCTGACACAGTAATATCGCGTTCAGAGAGCGCCTTTTTTACCGCCTGATAAATTGATTTGCGGACATTGTTTGCACTAGTGACAAGTTGTGCCTGTTCTTTTCCGGGAGTGTGGATAGCCATTAAATAATGTTGTGGACGCAGATCGAGAACAGTCAGATTGACTTGCATACCGGGCAAAGCTCTTGCGCTGCCGACAGATGGATGTGGATCTAGATAAATCTGACGGGGCGGTTTAGGGCTACAGCCCGCAAGCAGCATGAGTGTCAGAATTGCGATAAAAGGTAACAGTAACCTTTTGAATGAACGCATGGTTTAACCTCTGGAATGATATTTCTTCGCTATCAGAATAACAAATTTGCGATTGGATGCGAGTATCTTAACCTGGCCAAATATTTTTTTGAGTAAAGGAAGATAGGGTAAATGACGGTTTGCGACAATGCAAAGTTCGCCTTCAGCTCTGAGGCAGCGCTTGGCATCAAAAAACATATGTCTGGCAATATGCGTTGCGATTGTTTGTTGTTGGTGAAATGGTGGATTACATAAAATAAGGTCTGCACACTGGTCGGGCTGTTTTCCCAGGCCATTATCAGCCATAACATTAATCTGCTTTGCAACATCGGGGGAGTTTGTCAGTAGATTGGTCCGTGTGCTTTCAACCGCCATAAATGATTCGTCACAGGCTAACAGGTGAGCATCAGGCCATTTTGATAAAGCTGCGAGACTTAACAGACCATTACCACACCCTAAGTCGATGATATTGGAATAGTTTCCATCCGGAAGATTTTCAATCAAAAAGCGGCTGCCGATATCGAGCTTCCCTAAACAGAAAACATTTGCGTGATCTTCAAGTTGCCAGGGGTAGGGGGCGGCCGACCAGCGTTTGGGGTAAGGGCTGACAGACGAAGGCTTTTGGGCGCGGGTAAAGATTAACCTTGCCTTTTTTTTAGCCAGTGATGTCGTGAGCGGGCCAAAATATTGTTCAATCAGAGCGAATACGCCTCTGGAGAGAAACTTAACCATTCCGGCCAATATAATAGGTTGGTCCGGGCTGGCATATTGTGAAATCAGGGCTAACTGGTGTTCTAAGTGAGCTAGCGTTTTAGGAACTTTTACCAGCCATACATCAGCTGATTGAGCTAAGCGCATGGTATTTTGAGCAACGACTGGTGACAGATGGTTGGCTTCACGATTAGATGATAATGCCTGATGTGCCAGCCAGGAATCACTATACCAATGTTGCTGGTATTCACCGAGCGCGCAACTTAACGCGCCAAAATCGTCATTAAACAACGCTAGAGTCAGAACTGTGGGGATCTTTTGTTCTACATAATCGACCAGCAGTTCATCTGCGGCATTCCATGCTTTTAGATTTTCCGGATGTTGGCGGGGAATGCGCTCAAGGTGGAGATGTTGTTCGAACGGGTTTTGCGAAGAAACCGTCATAGTTTATAAATAACCTCAATCGGGTGTTAAGAAAAACGTTTATATTAAAATGGCAAAATCGATCTGCGCGCCATTGAACCGGTCATTAGACGATTACAACGCCTTCGAATAGGAAGTGAATTTTAGCTGAAGAATGTCGCTAAGGCGACAACGGAGAGTGATTCTTGACTGGAACCATGGAGCGAATTGAACTGGAGCATGGGGCATGGCTCATTTATTGGCCTCAATGGTTTGCTGATGATGAGCCGCAACTCGGCGAGGCAATCCCCTGGCAGGCCCATCAGATCAGAATCTTTGGCCGCTGGGTAAATGAACCCCGTTTATCGGCCTGGATTGCCGACCCCGGCTTATCTTATCGATACAGTGGCCAACTTCGGGAGCCTCTTTCCTGGCCAGAGCTTTTGTTACCCATCCGGGAGCGGTTAAAGCAAGATTTATCGGTCGATTTTAATAGTGTGCTGGCTAATTTGTACCGTAACGGTCAGGATGCAATGGGCTGGCATAGTGATAATGAGCCTGAATTGGGTCACGAACCATTAATTGCCTCACTCAGTCTGGGACAACCCCGACGCTTTTTAATCCGTGAAAATAAGCAACGTCATCCGGTTTTGGAGTTATCACTTGGTGGTGGCGATCTGGTGGTGATGGGAGGAACGTTGCAACATTACTATCAGCATCAGATTGCCCGAACTAAAAAGATGGTTGGTCCCCGAATTAATTTAACCTTCCGGCGGATAGTATCTAAAGGCGGTTAATTCTATAATTATGAATTTAACGTTGAGAGTCTGTTTGTATTTGGTGAGTATTTTGTTGCGCATATTTCGAATTAAGCGAATTTAGATGTTATATCCTATATAACGATAACGTTTATTTTGTTTTAAATTTGGGCTTACCGGGTACAGGCAATCATCAAGTGAATCATTTGGAGTTTTAAGCATGTCGGTTCAACAGGAAATTCAGCAGCGATTAGAAGATACATTTACCCCTGAATATTTGCAGATTGAGAACGAAAGTCATCAACATCATGTTCCGCCCGGTTCCGAGAGCCATTTTAAGGTCGTTATTGTTAGTGCTCAGTTTGAAGGGGAAAAACTCTTGAACAGACACAGAATGGTCAATGAATGTCTATCTGATTTGTTAGCTGAGCAAATTCATGCACTCGCGCTACATACTTATACACGCGATCAATGGGAAAATTTGTCCCAAATTCCTCAAACACCAAATTGTCGTGGGCTTAATAGATGATTAAATAAGCGATAATTCGCTGGATTATTCAGATGGTAAGTCTAGACTTAGCTGTGGTTAAGTCGTTGGTGAGAGAACTAGCTTGTAAGTGTTATGGGAAATCATTTATTATTAACCTTTATATCAATTAAAATGTGAGCATTGTTAGGGGAAATGAAAAATTGTGTTAATTTCCCTATAAAAAGAATTATTTATCATAGCCTGATGTTGGATGTTGGTGCTAGAATAATACTGTTTTTAATTGCTTGTAAGCTAAATATCGCAATGGCTTCGGTTATTTCAAGTTATTTTAACCAGCATTAAACAATCACTCATCTTCAGATCCATTTCAGTGTGTAAGAGAGTATGATTTCAATAAAAAAAGGACTGGATGTACCCATTAGTGGTGCTCCCAAGCAGCAAATCACGGATAGTATCCCTTGTGCTCATGTTGCTGTACTTGGCGAAGATTTTGTCGGCATGAAGCCGACAATGAAGGTCAAAGTCGGTGATTCTGTCGCTCAGGGCGATGTTCTATTTGAAGACAAAAAGAATTCTGGCGTTTTATTCACAGCTCCTGCTTCCGGTGAGATTATCGCGGTTAATCGTGGTGCTAAGCGAGTATTGCAGTCAGTTGTGATAGCCAAAAATAACAAGCCGGGTAAATATTTCGGTGCTGTTGGGCGAGAACAACTTGCCAATCAGTCTCGAGAGACGATTGTTGATAAACTCGTTTCATCCGGGCAATGGACTGCATTTAAATCACGTCCGTTTAGCCGTATCCCGGCGATAGATGCAAAACCTTCCGCTATTTTCGTGACCGCAATGGATACCAGTCCACTTGCCGCAAACGCGAAAATTATCATCGACAATCAGCAACAGGCGTTCACTGATGGTTTGACGATATTAAGTCAATTGACCGATGGTGAAGTATTTGTCTGTAAAGGCAATTATGATTTGCCAAGGTCGACATTAGCCAATGTGCGCGAAGAAACCTTCGTCGGTCCGCACCCTGCCGGACTGGCCGGAACACATATCCATTTCCTCAAACCTGTCAGCGTTGCCCGCCGTGTGTGGACCATCAATTATCAGGATGTTATTGCGATTGGATTATTATTCACAACTGGCAAACTCAGCAATGAGCGTGTGATTTCATTAGCAGGCCCTTGTGTGAATGAACCCCGTCTGATTGTGACAGAGCTTGGTGCATCAACTGAAGAAATTACTAAAAATCAGCTAACTGGTGATGATTTAAGGGTTATTTCAGGGAGTGTCCTTTGTGGTCGCACAGCAGAAGGCAGTCATGCCTATCTCGGGCGTTATCATCATCAGGTGAGTGTTCTTGAAGAAGGCTATGAGAAAGAGTTGTTAGGCTGGGCGGCTCCAGGGGGAAATAAATTCTCTTTAGCCCGCATTTTTACCTCTCACTTAAGTAAACACAGACTATTTTCCATGACCACAACTACAGGTGGTAGTGAACGGGCGATGGTTCCGATTGGGCAATATGAACGGGTGATGCCTTTAGATATTCTGCCGACTATGCTACTTCGTGATCTGTTATCAGGGGATACCGATAGTGCGCAACTATTAGGTTGCCTGGAGCTGGAAGAAGAAGATCTGGCTTTATGTACCTTTGTTTGTCCTGGTAAGTACGAGTATGGCTCCGTGCTTCGAGAGTGTCTGACTAAAATTGAGGCGGAGGGCTAAGCATGAGTCTAAAGAATTATTTCGAGAAAATTGAGCCGAGTTTTCTCCCGGGGGGAAAATTACATAAGTGGTTTGCTTTATATGAAGCCACCGTTACATTCATCTATACCCCAGGGCTTGTGACAAAAGGTCAAACTCATGTACGAGACAATATTGACCTGAAACGGATGATGATTACAGTTTGGTTCGCTCTGTTACCTGCATTGTTTTTTGGTATGTATAACGTTGGGGCCGAAGCCAATCATGCGATTGCAGCTGGTTTCGCTCCTTTCAATGACTGGCGATTGGTTCTGATTCATCTTTTTAATGTTCCCATGGGTGCTAATGCAAGTTGGTTTGACTCGTGGGTTTACGGTGCATTGTATGTGATTCCTGTTTATGCCGTGACATTTCTTGTCGGCGGTTTTTGGGAAGTCTTATTTGCAATGGTGCGTAAGCACGAAGTGAACGAAGGGTTCTTTGTGACTTCAATTTTGTTCACAATGACGCTGCCACCGACGATTCCCCTTTGGGAAGTCGTATTGGGGGTTAGTTTTGGTGTTGTGATTGCCAAAGAACTCTTTGGGGGTACCGGTAAAAACTTTATTAACCCAGCGCTTGCCGGCCGTGCTTTTCTGTTCTTTGCCTATCCGGGGAATATGTCCGGTGATGCAGTCTGGACTGCTGTTGATGGGTTCTCTGGTGCAACCTCTTTGAGTGTTACTGCCAGTGGTGGCCTTCATGCGTTACATGCTGCCGGAATTACCTGGAGCGATGCTTTCTTTGGATTCATTCAGGGTTCTATGGGTGAAACTTCCACATTCTTACTTTTGTTAGGTGGGTTACTGATTATCTACAGCCGCATTGCTTCATGGCGAATTGTAGCGGGTGTACTCGTTGGCATGGTTGCTGTAAGTACTATGTTTAATTTAATCGGTTCGTCAACTAACCCGATGTTTGCTGTTCCGGCGTATTGGCATTTAGTGCTGGGCGGTTTCGCGTTAGGGATGTTCTTTATGGCAACCGATCCGGTATCAGCATCATTTACCAATAAGGGACGTTGGTGGTATGGCATTTTAATTGGTGCCATGGTGGTCTTTATTCGGGTTGTGAATCCGGCATTTCCTGAAGGGATGATGCTGGCTATTTTATTCTCGAACTTGTTTGCGCCACTATTCGACTACTTTGTAGTTCAGGCCAATATTAAGCGGAGGATGGCACGCAATGTCGGGTAATGATTCATTAGCTAAGACTTTAAAAGTTGTGATTGGCGTTAGTTTGGTTTGTTCTATTGTCGTTTCTGGTGCAGCTGTTGGCTTGCGTAAAATCCAGGATCGCAACAAACAACTGGATAAGCAAAGCAATATTTTGCAAGTATCTGGTGTCAAACGTTCTGGCCGGTCCATTGCAAAAGTTTTTGCAAAATATATTGAACCGAAGATTGTTAATCTTGATACCGGTGAGTATGTTCCGGCCAGTCAGCTTAATCCGGTGACGTTTAACCAGAAAAAAGCAGCTGACGATCCGAAAATGAGTATCCGGTTACCTGCAAGTGAAGATACCGCGGGCATTCTCAGGCGCTCTAATTATGCATTGATTTATCTGGTGCATAACAAAGCTGGTGAGCTTAAACGGGTGATTCTTCCGATTCACGGACGTGGTTTGTGGTCGATGATGTATGCTTTCTTAGCGATTGCTCCTGACGGAAATACGGTAAAAGGGATCATCTATTACGAGCAGGGTGAAACTCCGGGGCTGGGGGCGCAGGTCGAGAATCCGGGCTGGCGTGCTAAGTTTGTCGGTAAGAAACTTTATAATGCGAAGTTTCAACCTGCCTTAACCCTAGTGAAAGGTGGCGCGGCTCCTGATGCACCATCTCAGGTTGATGCGCTTGCCGGAGCAACTTTAACGAGTAATGGAGTAAGAGATACCTTTAAGTTCTGGCTTGGCAAAGAAGGTTATGCCAAGTACCTGACAAAGCTTCGTCAAGGAGAACTCAACAATGGCTAGTTTAAAAGAAACGAAGAAGATCCTGTTTGGGCCGATCATTGCCAACAACCCAATTACTTTGCAGGTGTTGGGGGTTTGTTCGGCATTGGCTGTAACCAGTAAAATGCAGAATGCGTTTGTTATGGCACTGGCTCTGACTGCGGTGACTGCTTTTTCGAATTTGTTTATCTCCATGATCCGTAAGCATATTCCATCCAGCGTACGCATTATTGTTCAGATGGCCATTATTGCATCGCTGGTGATTGTGGTGGACCAGGTACTTAAAGCAGTTGCTTATGAAGTGTCTAAACAGCTCTCTGTTTATGTCGGTTTGATCATTACGAACTGTATCGTGATGGGGCGGGCTGAAGCATATGCGATGAAAAGTCCGCCACTGGATAGCTTTTTAGATGGTATCGGTAATGGGCTTGGTTATGGTGCTATCCTGATGGTTGTGAGCTTTATCCGTGAGCTATTGGGTTCAGGCTCCGTTTTCGGCGTAAAAATCTTACCACTGATTGCTGATGGTGGTTGGTATCATCCGAATGGCCTGTTGTTATTACCTGCCAGTGCCTTCTTTGTGATTGGCTTATTGATCTGGGCCGTTCGTACATGGCGTCCTGAACAGGCAGAGCCTAAGGAGTAACGGGTCATGTTAGAACATTATATTAGCCTGTTCGTTAAGTCAGTATTCATTGAGAATATGGCTTTATCATTCCTGTTAGGGATGTGTACGTTTCTGGCTGTTTCGAAGAAAGTTAAAACGGCATTAGGTCTTGGTATTGCCGTCACTGTTGTGCTTGGGATTTCGGTTCCTGTTAACCAGATTATCTACTTTCATCTGTTAGCACCGGGTGCTCTGGCATGGGCCGGGTTACCTAATGTTGATCTGAGTTTCCTGGGCTTTATTACTTTTATTGGGGTCATCGCTGCGTTGGTTCAGATTCTGGAAATGATTCTGGACAAGTATGTTCCGTCACTTTATAACGCGCTCGGAATTTTCTTGCCTTTGATCACAGTGAACTGTGCCATCTTCGGTGGCGTTTCGTTCATGGTGCAACGTCAGTATACCTTAGGCGAATCAGTTGTTTACGGAGTCGGAAGTGGTGTCGGTTGGATGTTGGCAATCGTTGCACTGGCGGGTATCCGTGAAAAAATGAAGTATTCTGATGTGCCTGCGGGTCTGCGTGGTTTGGGGATTACCTTTATTACGGCAGGACTGATGGCAATGGCATTTATGTCTTTCTCAGGTGTTCAGTTGTAGATTTGAAAAACAAGGATTAGTCGATGGAAATTATTCTCGGCGTGGCGATGTTTACCTTGATTGTTTTAGTTTTGGTTGTATTGATTGTATTTGCCAAATCTAAGCTGGTCAGCGAAGGTGATGTTACTATTATAGTTAATGATGACCCTGAGAAGTCGTTCAAGGCCAAACCCGGTAGTAAATTATTGGGAGCCTTGGCTGATTCGGGTATCTTTGTCTCTTCTGCCTGTGGCGGCAGTGGCTCCTGCGGGCAGTGTCGGGTGATTGTCAGTGAAGGCGGTGGTGATATTCTGCCAACGGAGCTGGATCATATCAGTAAAAAAGAGGCTCGTTCCGGTTGTCGTTTATCATGTCAGGTGAATGTTAAAAATGATATGAAGATCCGGTTACCTGAAGAGATCTTCGGCATTAAGAAATGGGAATGCGAAGTTATCTCGAATGAGAACAAAGCGACCTTCATTAAAGAACTGAAATTAAAAATCCCCGATGGTGAAAGTGTACCATTTCGTGCAGGTGGTTATATTCAGATTGAAGCGCCTGCTTATGATACGAAATTCAAAGATTTTAATATCCCTGATGAGTATCGTGGTGACTGGGATCATTTCGGATTTTTTAATCTTGAATCAAAAACCGCTGATGAAACAATTCGTGCATACTCAATGGCCAACTATCCTTTAGAAGAAGGGTTGATCATGCTTAATGTGCGTATTGCAACACCACCACCTAGTGTAGCCGGTGCGCCTCCAGGATTAATGTCATCTTATATCTTTAGTCTGAAACCTGGTGATAAGGTTACTATTTCAGGTCCGTTTGGTGAATTCTTTGCCAAAGATTCTGATGCTGAGATGGTGTTTATCGGAGGGGGGGCAGGTATGGCTCCAATGCGAAGCCATATTTTTGACCAACTGCGTCGGTTACACAGTAAACGTAAAATTAGTTTCTGGTATGGTGCTCGTTCAAAACGAGAAATGTTCTATGTTGAAGATTTTGATGAGCTGGCACGTGAAAATGAGAACTTTGAATGGCATGTCGCGCTTTCAGACCCTCAGCCTGAGGATAACTGGGAGGGGAAAACAGGATTCATTCATAATGTTCTGTATGAAAGCTACCTTAAAGATCATGAAGCACCGGAAGATTGCGAATTTTACATGTGTGGTCCTCCTGTGATGAATGCTGCTGTTATCAGCATGCTTAAAGATCTGGGTGTAGAAGATGAAAACATTATGTTAGATGACTTCGGTGGTTAGTTGTCATTCGTTCCATGATAAAAAAGCTGGCTTTTGCTGGCTTTTTTATTGGGTTGTCGATTGCTTTTCTATCGACGATAATAAATATCGACAAGCTCTGATGTGCGGGAGTTAAAAATGAGTTATTTTCTGATTACCTTTGTGGTTTTTTTGATCATTATTGCAGCCATGTCGGTAGGTTATATTTTTCAGCGTAAGACTGTCTCTAGCAGTTGTGGTGGCATTGCTTCACTGGGCGTTGAGAAAGTCTGCGATTGTCCTGAACCGTGTGAAAAACGAAAAGCCCGCATGGCAAAAGAAAAGCACCGGGCCGAGTTTCTTGAGAAGAACCGTATTTTATAAGCGGTTTTTTACCGATATCCAAAAGTGACATTTAAAATAAAGTGCGCTAACATGGCTGTATATTCATACAGCTTTTTATTATGCGTAAAATTATTCACATCGATATGGACTGTTTTTTTGCGGCCGTTGAAATGCGGGATAATCCTTCATTGTGCCATCAACCGATTGCCGTCGGTGGCCGCTCTCAGTCAAGAGGCGTTATCGCCACCTGTAACTATCCGGCCCGAAAATTTGGGGTTCACTCGGCAATGCCAACGGCAAAGGCATTTAAGCTATGTCCCCAGCTTGTTTTATTGCCCGGAAGAATGCATGTGTATAAAGCTGTTTCTACACAGATCCGCGAAATATTTCTGAGTTATACGTCATTAGTTGAGCCCTTGTCTCTGGATGAAGCTTATCTGGATGTGACCCATTCGAAAGCTTGCATGGGGAGTGCAACGCTAATGGCTGAACAGATCAGGGAACACATCTTTATGAATACGGGGTTAACGGCATCGGCCGGGGTAGCGCCGAATAAGTTTATGGCTAAAATCGCATCTGATGAAAATAAACCTAATGGCCAGTTTGTTATCTGTCCTGATCAAGTGGCTGATTTTGCCCATACTTTAGAGCTGAAAAAAATACCAGGTGTCGGGCCGAAAACCAAAGAGCGCTTAGAACGACTAGGGCTTCGGGTCGGCGGTGATGTTCTTAAATGTAGCGTTGAACAAATGCAGCACTGGTTTGGTAAATTTGGCCCGGTTTTACACCAGCGGTGTCAGGGGATCGATGAGCGGCCGGTTGAGCCATCCCGGATTAGAAAATCGGTTGGGGTTGAGCATACCTATCCGAGTGATTTAAAAACATTGCAAGCCTGTCATGACGCATTATTGCTTTTATTACCTGAACTTGAGCGGCGCTTAGCGAATCGGCCGTTTAGAGGCGTTCAGGTCAAGATGAAGTTTCAGGATTTTACTCAAACGACTGTGGCCTGTCAGAGTGATGTGCTTAGCCAGTCTGAGTTATATATGTTGATTCAAAAAGCCTATCAACGAGGGCAGGGGCGCAACGTGAGACTGGTTGGGGTGAGTGTCACTCTGGCTGAAACATTATCAGGACAACTAAATTTAGATTTTGAGCATGGTTGAGTAGCTTTGATATTGCGATGAGTGTATCAGAAATGGACCATTATCTTTTCTGTATTAAATCACCATTTGACCCACTTTCACTTGTATGAGTAAAGTAGATTAATGAATCACAGGTAACGATGTTTTGTTACCGTTGTTTACCTGAACTACTTTCATAATAAGCGATGTAATGACCATGAAAAAAAGTACACAGTCTTGTTATATCAAACCTCGTGAAATATCGTATGTAGATTTTCCAGAGAGCCAAATATCTGCTTGTGGTATGACAGCTATCGAAGCTGATTTTTCTCAACCCTACTGCCAGTGTGAGAAAATTCAGTATGCAGTTAAATCAGGTATGGCACTTCACTTGAATATTATCCGACCTGTGAAGCAGGCAGAGCAGACTGCAAAGCTACCGCTTATTGTTTATGTTCAGGGTTCAGCTTGGTTACCTCAAAATCTGGAGTCTAAGATTGTTCAGCTGGGTCGCATTTGTGAGCGCGGCTTTGTCGTAGCAATTGTGGAATATCGTCCCTCTGCTATTGCTGCATTTCCCGCTCAGGTGAAGGATGCTAAAACAGCCTGTCGATACCTGATTAACAATGCTGATTCATATGGAATTGATACCGATAAAGTGGTTCTATGGGGCGATTCTTCGGGTGGGCATACGGTTTCAATGATGGGGTTAACCCTTGAAAACCCGGAGCTGGATGATGAATCACCCACTGAGCAGCCTCTCAATATTAAAGCCGTAATCGATTATTACGGCCCGGTTGATATCAGCAAAATGAATGAAGAGCCATCAACATTGGATCATCAAAAAGCTGATTCTCCAGAAGGGTTACTCATTGGCGGTGTTAATGTGATTGAACATCTGGAGTTAGCACAAAAGACCAACCCAATAAACTATATTGCTGAAAATAAAATGATTCTTCCATTTATGATTTTTCATGGCAGCAAAGATCGTCTGGTACCTTTTGGTCAGAGCGTGATGTTGTTTAACGCATTAAAAGAAGCTGGGGGTGACGTTGAGTTTTATCAGATCAAAGGGGCTGATCACGGACAGGCTCCATTTTGGAGTCATTTTGTTTTAGATATTGTTGAAAACTTTATTCGGACGCATATCTAAGTCCCCGGGCAGCGTTTGCTATTCATTTATTCTACGTTAGGTCCTGATTGTGTAGATGACGACACGGCACAGAACCTGCTTTGTCTCAATAAACAGCAAAAAGCTGCAAAAACCATCGCCGAACGTTAACATGCCCTGGAAACTTGGGGCTCATAAGGTAATGGGCCCTAGTTAAGGAACAACAGTGCCTCTCGTCTCATTTATTTTAACATCCTGTTCTTATTGAAGATGTAGAAATGAATGATTAAAAAATGGACGATAAGTGGTACGGGCGTTGTGGCTTTTGAATATAAGTGGCCATGATTTAATTGCTTTTAAGATGATCATAAAAGAGTAACTGAATAATGAAATCAGAGAAAAATATGACCCGCGCACAAATTTATCGCATCCCATTTGACTTTGATATTTCCGTTTCATAGTGAACTAACCCAGCAAGAATTAATCGGGCATATGGAAGAGCAGTTAACCGGAATCTGTCCATTTGAGTTAATGGCTAAAGGAGTAACCGGTGCCTCAGATGGATATGTATTTCTTGATTTAAAAGTTGGTAATGGCCAGATGATAGCGCTTCACGATAAACTTTATAGTAGAATATTAAAGCCATATCATAATCGATTTATACCTTATACCCCCCATATTACAATAGCTAGAATACAAGATGAACAAATTCATCAGAAACTTGTGGGTGTGGTGGTACAACAACAATTACTGACGATATTGGTAAAACGATTGTATCCATAAACCTTGATTGCCCACTTGATATGATGATTGCCGACGATAAGGCAATAATGCATAAAGTGTCTTCTATAACACCCTATATTATCGATAAGTTTGCACACCGAGATGTACTAGTCATAGCGTTTACGCTCATGGAGGAATAACTATGGTATTAAGTGCGATACAAAGGAAATCCGCAAGATTTCCGATAACAGAACTGATGTTACTCCTCGTTGCGATATTTTGGGGAACAAGCTATGGTCTAACTAAAGAAGCTTTGCTCTTCACTAGTATATTTATATTTATAGCAATACGGTTTTCGTTTACTTTTTTTTTGATGCTACCCATTTTAATAAGAGACTTTCAACGGGGATTAAATAAGGACTGGAGCACAGCTGTACCTACTGGGGCGATATTGTCAGCAGTATTTTTTTGTGAAGTAATTGGTGTTTCGAAAACAACCGCCTCTAATGCCGCATTTTTGATAAGTTTGTCCGTTATCTTAACGGCGCTGGCAGAAGTCATCATTAATAAACGCAAGGTGACGACTTTGTTGTATGTTCTGTCTATAGCAAGTGTTTTGGGTGTGTTTATGCTTACAGGAAATACAAAAGAACAATTTTCTTTAAACACTGGAGACTATTTCATATTAACAGCAGCATGTCTTCGAGCAATTATGGTGACAACAACAAAACGTTTAGTTGAAGGTAAAGAAATAACAACAACCAGTCTTACGGCTCTTCAATCTCTAGTTGTTGCAATTTCATCTTTAGCCGTAGCCGGTTTTTACTTGCCTATTAAGGATATAAGCATACCGAATCAAATAGAATTTTGGCTTATTGTGATGTACCTGGTCATATTCTGCACGCTATTTGCTTTCTTTGTTCAAAACCATGCTGTTCGCCAAACATCTCCAACAGGAGTGTCACTTTTGATGGGTAGTGAGCCTTTATTTGGAGCATTATTTGCCGTAATTTGGTTACAAGAATCGCTAAGCTATATTCAAGTGTTAGGTGGATTAATTATAGTTACTTGCGTTATTACTACTTCTTTGAAAGTTAAATCATAGAGAATATTCATAAATCACCTAACTCTGTTGCAAATAAAACTCGGTTTGTAACTGAATCAATCCCGATAGATGCACATCGAGATGTAACTGTTCCGAGACAGCCTGCAAAGCATCCGGCCAAGATGGTTCTCGAGCGTTTTTCAAATCAGGACGATAATATACACCCGTATCAAAACGGTTAAGCCATCCATTTTGAGTGTATCGTTGAGTCAGCGAATGACTGATATCCTGTTCCAGGAGCCATGGTTGTAACACCAATGAACCTGGCGACGTATGATTCACCAACCAGTTTATTTTTGATTGTTTCTCCATACTTTTAGTTATCAAATCCAATATAAAATAAACCTTCCTTCGTATTCGAACAATCAAGTCTGTTTGCTGACGGTAACACGTTAGCGATGCCTTTTATCAATGACACGGCTAAGAATCAATGTTCTCAGATGGTTTTAAAGCATCTTCAATTTCAATACCCAGAAACCCAAGCTGTTTGAATATTGTTTTCAATTTTAAGTTGTGTTCTGAACCACCAGATATCTTCAAGCCTAAACGGCTTTCTCTGACCAGGTTGGATGGCATTTTTTCGTCCACATGGCATTATTCTCCGAGTGAAACTGCAAATTGGCCTTTGCAGACAGTTTTGTGATGGCTCTGATCGGTATCATCGGTTTTCATCCGCTTTGAATAGCTGCATCTTTTTTGTCTGTAGAGACTGTTTTATCGCGATATTGAACATCGTTAATCCTGCTGTGCTGTACTCAAACGTTTTTTCCACAAATAATAATAAAACTATCATTTAACATCTATAATCCATAATGGATAACAGCCTGTGTATTGGTATGACCAGATTTCATCTGCTGGATGCTCTTTGTTGTTTGTTTATCTCGGTTTAATCTGATTATGTAAATTCACTGCTTTATAGAGGCATCTTGTTATAAGGCCGGATAAAAGGAGTTTTTATGGCGAAATCATCAAAACGAATAGAAAGAATGGATCCTGTTCAGCAGGGTTTTTGGGTTTCAAGCCGTTTGTATGCGACGATGAAATATTTCGTTCCGTTGCGCAAGAAAATGATTGCTCTGAAAAAGGCAAATCAGCTGACTTCTTGGACTCCTGCCATTGTGAACTTTAAAGAGTGGGTTGATTCTCATCATGAATTCAAGGTCCGTATAGAGCGGATGCTTTTAGAGGTGGGGTTATTTGTGAAGGAATCGAGCCCTGAAGTGTTACAGGAAATTACCGATGATGGGGATTATGCGAAAGTCTTAACTTTAAACGATCTGTATGATCACTTGAATATCATCATCAGTTCGTCTCCGAGTTTTAATGATACTGTTATGGTCGGAACGCCGATGAATGGCTTATTAGCCATTGCTATGGGGACAAAAACAGGCAGTGGCACGGTTGATAAAAAAGGGCATTGGGTGATTAAAGGCCTGTTTCAGGAACCAGAGTTTAATGCGCAGCTGAAAAAAGTGCTCGATTCATGGAATACCTATCTTAAAAGTGAAGCATCACTCGATTTGCTCGATATTAACGATCCAGAGAAAGATGGTTCCTGGATTTCTCTGGAAGCGCATGATGCTGGTGTGTGGAGCGAAATGGTTTATGACCCGAGTAAGGCTGCCTATGGCTATGATTCCTGGAACTCATTTTTCATAAGACAATTTGTGAATGGAGCCCGTCCGTTTAGAGGTAATGCGAAAGAAGTGATTAATATTGGATGTGAAACAACCCCCTGGGAATATCAGGATGATGTTAAGTTTTCAGCAAATTTCAACGTTAAGGGCATGCCATATTCACTTATTGATATTTTTGGTGGTGATAAGCATTGGGCAAATGAATTTGTGGGCGGGCAGATATATCAGGGCTTTTTGTCTGCCACACATTATCACCGCTGGAAAGCACCGTTAACGGGTAAAATTATTCAGTCCTGGGTTCAGCCAGGAACTTATTTTGCGCAGCGACCAGGGCAGGGAGAAGATCAGGGAACATGGGAAGGCACCGAATCTCAGCCCTATTTAAGCGAAGTTGCAACCCGAGCCATTTTTATTATGAAGCATGAGAAATTTGGTTATGTTGCGATGGTTTGTATCGGCATGGTTGAAGTATCTACTTGTCATATCGAGTCACAATTTATTGTTCCCAAGGGGCATAAGCCAGTCCACATTGAACGGGGCGATGAGATTGGACATTTTGAGTTTGGTGGCTCGACGCATGCGCTTATTTTTCAAAAAGATAAGGCTAAGCTTGTCACCTGGGCGAAGAAAGCCAGCCAATTTAGTAACCTTGCTGCACCAATTCAAATGGGAACAGTTATTGCTAAATTGCCCTAAAGGTTTCACCGGGTAAATTGATCATCAAGGGTAATTTTTAATTGTTTATGCTTTGATGCGTGTTGTCATCCAATAAAAATCGGAACGTTCTTGCGAAGGTTCCGATTGAATTGTTGTACCCGGGTGATAATTAATGTGTAACCCGTTTTAAAACGTCGTAGCTTATGCTTTTGGGATGTTTTTCAGCGTGGCAACCAGTAGCTGCCAGTATTTTTCAACCGATTTAATATTTACTTTTTCATCGGGTGAATGAGGAAAGCGAATAGTCGGGCCGAAAGAGACCATATCCCAGTGTGGATAGGCGGTTTTAAACAGTGCACATTCTAAACCGGCATGAATCACCATGGCATGGGGTTTGGTTCCATAGAGTTCTTCATAGGTTGCCTGGGTGACTTTCATAATCGGTGAGTGTGGATCGGGCTTCCATCCGGGGTAGCCTCCGTTGGTATGGAGTTTGGCATCGGCAAGTTCGAAGAGCGAGGTGAGCACTTCGACAACATGCATTCGGTGGCTGTCGACCAGTGAGCGCACCAACATTTGCATTTTTACCTGGCCTTCGTCTGTGGTATGAACAATCCCCAGGTTCAGCGATGTTTCCACAACGCCGGTGATTTCCTGACTCATGCTGACAACCCCGTTAGGGCATACGTTGAGTGCATGTAAGACACGGTGAGTTAATGGGGCGCTCATGGCCTGTTGTGGTTTGTCGACGGGGGTTAATGAGAATTCAAGATTTGCTTCGACTGTCCCAATTTCTTCGCTGAGAGTTGCCTGAAATTCACTGACAAACTGTTGCAGTGTGGGTTCAGATTCGGGTGCGATAATGATGGTCGCATGTGCTTCTCTTGGAATTGCATTGCGTAAATTACCACCATCCAGTGAGACTAAAGTAAAAAGGCAACTCTGTTTGAATTCGGTGAGCAGGCGAACCAGTAATTTACTGGCATTACCGCGTCCGGTGTGGATGTCACAGCCTGAGTGGCCTCCTTTAAGGCCTTTTAAGGCAATGTTTAAGGCAATCCCTTGTGGTGCAGGGATTGGGTCGGCATCGAATTCAACATAGACGTCGATTCCGCCGGCACAGCCCATATAGACATCTCCCTCTTGTTCTGAATCGGTGTTGATTAAAACCGAGCCTTCGAACAATCCGGGTTTAAGGCCGAATGCGCCTTCCATTCCGGCTTCTTCGGTCATAGTAATCAGAGCTTCTAACGGACCATGGGTGATATTGTTTGCATCAAAGACCGCTAAGATACTGGCCAGCCCAATGCCGTTGTCTGATCCGAGTGTGGTGCCTTTGGCAGTGACCCATTCGCCATCGATATAAGCTTCAATCGGATCACGGGTGAAATCATGCTGGTTATCTGAATTGGCTTGTGGAACCATATCCATATGGGCTTGTAAAATGGCGCCTTTACAATCTTCCATGCCCGGGGTGGCTGGTTTACGCAGGATTATATTACCGGCTTCGTCGCGATTTGCTTCGATTTGTTTTTCCTTCGCCCAGTTCATGATCCATTCTGCAATAGCCTGCTCATGGTAAGACGGGTGGGGGATAGAGCAAATTTTGGCAAAGAATTGCCATAACAATGATGGTTGCAGTTCACTTATGCTGCTCACGATAAAACCTCATGCAATGGTGATAGTTGCTATTGATTCTACCTCTTTTCATGAAAATGAGAATGGCTCCATGAATATAACGGTGTGTTTTTATATAGTTTTTAAACCCTGAACTGAGAAACAAGATCATGTAATTGCATGCCAACATCTCTTAATTGTTGGCTGACCTTTGCTATTTTCTGTTCTGAATGTTTCCCTTCATTTGTGCTCTCGGCTATATCGTGAATGTTCCGGTTGATTTCATCGGAGGCGTCAGATTGCTGCTCAGCTGCATGGGCTATGTGTTGGTTCATTTCGTTAATGATGTCGATAGATGATGTAATCTGTGTAAGCGCATCACCGGCATTGGCTGCATCGTTAACCGTTTTTTCCGATTGCTGTTGGGTTTGTTGCATGGAGTTATTCGCATTTGATGTTCCATTTTGCAGGGTTTCAATCATCTGCTGGATTTCATTGGTTGAGGCTTGAGTCCGGGTTGCCAGGGTTCTGACTTCATCTGCCACAACAGCAAATCCTCGTCCTTGCTCTCCAGCCCGGGCTGCTTCAATGGCCGCATTGAGTGCAAGTAAGTTAGTTTGTTCGGCAATTCCCTGAATGACTTCAATGATTTTGCCTATCTCCCTGCTGTTTTGTGCGAGTTCTTCAACCTGAGTCATCGTATTATTGAGCGATTCTTTGAGTGATTGTATCGAGTGAATGGTTGAGCTGACTTCTTGTTGCCCGGATTGAGCCTGATTGCTGGCCAGGTTTGCGGCATCGGCGGCTTGTTTTGCTGAATTGGCAATTTCATGGGTCGTTGATAGCATTTCATTCATTGCGACGGCAACACTATTACTCTGTGTGTTAGTCCGATCTGAATATTGTTCATTTTCTGCAGCTACATTACTGAGTTGATGGGCGGTGTTATTCACATCATGAACGGTTGGAAGAAGCTGTTTGATAAGATCACTGATTTTTGCACAAAAGGCATTAAATGAGATTGCCAGAGACGATATTTCATCGTTACCTGAATGCTCCAGTCGTGCTCTGAGATCGCCATTACCCTGTGATAATTCCTGTAGTGCCCGGTTTGTTTCTTTTAATGGGGTGACAATACTGGTTGTAATGAATGTTGCACTAATGATTAAAAGCACTAACACAATAAAGAAGATGATGCTGCCGTGAAGAAGTAGCTGGTGGTACTGATGGTTGACATCATCGATATAAATGCCGGTACCGATCACCCATCCCCAGGGTTTGAACTCTTTAACGAATGAAAGTTTGGGTTGGGGAGTATCACTGCCGGCTTTGGGCCAGTAATAGTGAACAAAGCCACTACCAGAGCGCCTGATTATCTGATTCATTTCTCGAAACAGATATTTCTGCTGAGTGTCTTTTAGTTGGGATACATCTTTACCATCCAGGGCGGGTTTAATCGGGTGCATGACCATATGAAGGTTTAAGCTATGTATCCAAAAATAGTTGCTCTGGTCATAACGGAGGCTTGAAACGGCTTTCAGTGCGGATTTCTTTGCCTGCTGTTCGCTTTGTTCACCATTTTGATAAGTTTTGTAATTGTATTGCATGATGGAGAAGACAGTCTCAACTAAATTTTGAGTTTTTTGTTCCTTCTCGGCAATCATTGTCTGATGTGTTTGTGATGCGGCAAAATAGACGATGATGATTATCCCTATCACGGTGAGCAGAATATTCAGATATAACCGCATGCCGATAGACATTTTTCTCAGAATTTTAAGCATGGTTTATATCCTCCGGCTTTATTCAGTGTTATCGGATTAACTGTTAGGTAACTATTAATATAGTTGTGTTTAAAATCGGATGCTGGTCAATATTCCATTCTGGTTCTATAATACCGCGCTAAAATATTTTCCCCCTCGTTACTCAATTGGATGAGTGACAAAATGTCTAGGAATTAAGCAAGACTATGTTAGAAAAATTATTTAAGCTTCGTGAACATCAAACCAATGTTCGCACCGAAGTAATTGCCGGGATCACGACTTTCTTAACCATGGCGTACATTATTTTCGTGAATCCCTCTGTTTTGTCTGCCGCGGGAATGGATACCGGAGCCGTGTTTGTCGCAACCTGTTTAGCCTCTGCGGTGGGTTGCTTTATTATGGGATTTTATGCTAATTACCCGATTGCTCTGGCGCCTGGAATGGGGCTCAATGCATTCTTTACTTATGCCGTTGTTCTGGGCATGGGGTATACCTGGCAGATTGCGTTAGGCTCTGTTTTCCTCTCTGGTTGTGTTTTTGTATTACTGAGTCTGTTTAAAGTCCGGGAATGGATTATCAATTCAATTCCGATGAGTTTGCGTATCGGTATTGCTGCCGGTATCGGTTTATTCTTAGGTTTCATTGCGCTGCGTAATGCCGGAATCGTTGTGGATAATAAAGCAACACTGGTTGGTTTAGGTGATTTGCGTTCACCTCATGTTTTATTGGCTGCTTTGGGATTCTTTTTGATCGTCGGGCTTGAATATCGCAAAGTGAAAGGTGGCGTACTTATTTCTATCTTGGTCATTTCTGTCTTATCGGTTTTATTAGGCATGAATCAGTTTCATGGGGTTGTTTCTCTGCCACCCAATCCTGCACCGACTTTCTTGAAACTGGATATCGCTGGCGCATTTAATGTAGGAATGATTAGTGTTATTTTTGCGTTTTTGTTTGTCGATTTATTCGATACGGCTGGAACACTGATGGCCGTGGCCCAGCGTGGTAATTTGTTAGATGAAAATAATAATTTGCCAAGACTGAAAAAAGCATTGTTAGCTGATTCCTCTGCAACTATCTGCGGGGCTTTGTTTGGTACATCCAGTACAACCAGTTATATCGAAAGTGGGGCTGGTGTAGAAGCCGGTGGCCGAACCGGTCTGACTGCTGTTGTCGTGGGTATTTTATTTTTGTTAGCCTTATGGTTTTCACCTTTGGCAAGTATGATCCCTGAATATGCCACTGCCGGTGCATTATTTTATGTTTGTGTTTTGATGTTATCAGGTTTAGCTCACGTAGAATGGAGCGATTTGACAGAAGCAGCTCCGGCTGTAATTGCTGCGATAATGATGCCTCTGGCTTATTCAATTGCTGATGGGATAGCTTTAGGGTTTATCGCTTATGCGGTGATTAAACTTTTAAGTGGCCGTTATCGGGATATTTCACCTAGTGTCTGGGGTTTGGCTATTTTATTTATTATTAAGTTTGCATTTGCTTAAGACGGAAAATCATTAATATTAGGGTTATTTATGACAAAGAAATTTCATGTCTCCTGGGAGACGATGCAGCGTGATGTCAGAACGTTAGCGCGTCGGTTGATGCCGGCTACTCAATGGAAAGGTATTATCGCCGTGAGCCGGGGTGGCCTGGCTCCTGCTTCTGTATTGGCTCGGGAGCTTGGGATCCGTTATGTCGATACGTTATGTATTTCAAGCTATGATCATGATAATCAGCGTGATCTGAATGTACTGAAAAGAGCACCAGGCGATGGCGAAGGCTTTATTGTAATTGACGATCTGGTCGATACTGGTGGAACGGCTAAAGCGATTCGTGAGTTCTACCCTAAAGCACGGTTTGTGACTGTGTATGCTAAACCTTTGGGCAAACCATTGGTCGATGATTTTGTGACAGAAGTACCTCAGGGGACTTGGATTGAGCAGCCGTGGGATATGGATGAAATCTATGTAAAACCGGTTTGTGAAGAATAAGCGGATCTGACAGGGTTTTATACTTCTTAAGCTGATTTGTTAAATCAGGCGTTCATTTATCCTTGAAAAAAACCATGGTTTAGGCCATGGTTTTTATTTAATTTCGGTTGTGAATATTATTATCCTGTGTTCTCGGGGTTAAGGCTTCAATCGGCAAAGAGTTGAGGTTATTACATTTTTAAAAAAGTTGTGTAGCCTGAATGGTGGTTAGATCGATTCATGATAAAGATCCACTATTCTTATAGTGGTAGGCTATAAAGTGTCATAGTTCAAAATCATCAGGCAGTCAGGTTCCAGTGTTAGTGTATTTATGCTTTGTTTTTCATGCTGTTGCAAAACCTTATTGCTAAAGATAAACAGCCTCAATAGAGAGAATACTCTGAGTATCACGTGTTGGTTATTATAGGGAGGGCCGATTGAGCGAGACACGTTCTAAACAGTTATTTAGTGACCGTCAACCGACTATTGAAACGTCTAAGCTTTCAAATTCAAAGGCTTATAAAAATAGTACGCCACAGCCTGCTTCGATGATAAAAAACGGGCGTGTCCATTTGTGGTATCGCTTATTGCCGAGACTCTGGTGGGCTCAGATGGGGATCTCTACGATAGAAAGCCATTATCTACTTGCACGTATCGCAGCAAAAGATGACCCAAGAACAAGTGATTTACTTGATACGGTGGAGGATTATCGCCCGGGGAACTGGTGTTTTGAATGGCTCCGCTTCGCTGTAGGCTGCCAGACTAAATCTCCGGGAATGATGCCCGCGATGGCAGCTAATATTGCATCTTATCCTCATCTGAAAGGGGATCATCTGTCCGACAGAGCTCAGACTTTATCGATCAGTTATTATCAGCAGGCTATCTCAGTTGAGTCATCTGTTGATTCGTTCGAGCGAATTGAGTCGACCTGGCAGAGCAAAAAAATCTCAGGTTTTTTGCATACGCCACCAGCATCTTCGCAAGTGCCATTAGTGATTGCCATTTGCGATGTTTCAATGCTGTTTAGCGAGATGTATATATTTTATCGTCGTTATTTAGCCTCAAACGGTATTGCGATGCTCAGTATTGATTTTGCCGGTTGTGGTGAGTTACGCCAGCATGTATGGAGCGAGAATAGTAGTGATATTTATCAGCCTATATTGGATAAAGTGATTCAGAATCCACGAATTGACACGAATCGAATCGCACTTTTAGGGGTTCGTTTCGGTGCACAATCGGCGATTCGTTTAGCTCAGTTAAACCCGCAGTTGATTAGCACTGTGGCAGTGATTTCACCAGCGGTTTCCGATATTTTCACTGATGAGAATCGGTTACCCCAGTTGCCGCAGATGGTCAGAGATTGTCTTGCAAATCGTTTGAATATCGATGCGGCTGATCATCAGAGTTTGAAATTGCGGCTGCATTCTTTTTCTTTAAAACAACAGGGGTTATTGCGAGTCGGTGGTGGTGTTGAGCATTTTTTATGCGTTACTCATCGTAAAACACTTCTTTGTTCATCGGATGATCTAAAGTTGTTGTGTCACAGCGCAAAAAAGGCAGATTCTTATGTTTTTAAAGGCGAAGATTTATTCGATATTTTGCCAAAATCCTTTGAAAAATGTGGATATTGGTTGCAAAAGCAATTGAGCTGTGGGTAAATAATATCCTCTTGAAATTTTTATTACAGATGTCATCAGAGGATCGAGTATGACAGATAAATGGCCATCACATGGACGGTTCATCAATCGCTTTAATGCACTAGGACCATATCTGAGAAAGCAACAAAGCAATCAGGAGCTTTACTTTTTTGATTGCCTGAGTGAATGTCTGGATGCAGGGGTTACGCCAGAGTTACGTGAGTTTTACGGCTGGTGGATGGAATTAAGCGTGGTTGATGATGGTTTTATTTATGAATATTGGTATGGGTTCTATGATCGCGCTGGCGAATGGAACGAACAAAAAATTCCGCAGGAGTTTGAATCATCGACACGGCAATCTTTACTTGATTTTTATGGAAAGTTGACCGATGAATTAGAAGCGCTTTCGATCGAATTAATGCCTTCTCCCCGATTAGATCCGAGCCGGGTGTTAGCTGCATAGTTTTTTTCTGAAATATATCGGATGTCAATTTGGCGTAAGCTTTTTGTTTACGTCATTTCTTTATGTCACCTTTTTGTGTTGAAGCCTTTTTAATAAGCAATTAATCCCTGTTTTGGCGTTAAATCTGTTTAGCTATTAAATGACGACTTTTCAGCCTGAATGGAGGTTATATAAAAAGCTCTGTTCTTAAGGCACTTTGATCCGGTAGACTACGGTTTCTTATTCTTAGAATTTTCATTGCAAGTCTAAAATGGTAAGTCAGACTGTTGTTATCAAATTAGGGACCAGTGTCCTGACCGGGGGAGGTACTCACCTGGATCGGGCCCATATGATTGAGTTAGTCAGGCAGTGCGCCCGGTTAAGAGGTGAGGGTTGCCGCATTGTGATTGTTTCTTCAGGGGCAATTGCCGCAGGCCGGGAACATTTGGTGATGAATCCCAAATCACTCACGATTAGTCGAAAACAGATGCTTGCGGCGGTAGGTCAGAGTCAGCTGATTCGGGTGTGGGAAAATCTTTTTAATCTTTATAACCTCCATGTTGGTCAGTTATTACTTACTCGGGCTGATTTAGAAGATCGGGAACGTTATCTGAATGCCAGAGATGCTCTCAGAGCGATTCTTGATTATGGCATTATTCCGGTTATTAATGAGAATGATGCGGTTGCAACGAGTGAAATAAAAGTTGGCGATAATGATAATCTTTCTGCGTTGGTGGCTATGTTGGCTGATGCGGATCAACTGCTATTGTTGACTGATCAACCTGGGTTGTTTACTGCGGATCCGCGCAGTAACCCAAATGCGCAGTTGATTCGTGAAGTTAAAGTAATTGATGATACGTTGCGTAGGCTGGCAGGCGGTAGTGTCAGCGGGGTAGGTACTGGTGGCATGTATACTAAATTACAGGCAGCTGATATTGCCCGTCGGGCAGGGATTGATGTCATTATTGCTGCGGGGCGTGCTGAAAATGTGATTGAAAGGGTTGTTCGGGGAGATGTCGCCGGGACACGTTTCCCAGGATTAATTACACCGCTTGAACATCGTAAACAATGGATTTTGGCTGGTCCACCGCCTCAGGGCGAACTGATGTTGGATAATGGTGCTTGCGAGGCTGTTATCGAACATGGTTCAAGTCTGTTACCTAAAGGGATTGTTCAGATTAAAGGTCATTTTGTGCGTGGTGATGTCGTTAATATGGTCAATCCTAAGCGACAGTTGGTAGCCCGGGGGATCTGCCGTTATAAGGCTCAGGATATTCAGCAAATTAAAGGACTTCATTCTGATAGGATTGTTGAAGTACTTGGATATGCATATGGATCGGTTGCCGTACATCGTGATGATTTGGTGGTGACTCAATTGGCTAGCGGGAGTGATATCTGGAAATGAGTTTAGATGATTTAGGGCGTCAGGCCAAAGCGGCAGCAGCTGAGTTGATGCTATGTGATAACCTTTCGAAAAATAAAGGGTTAGCAGTTATAGCGGATGAACTGGAAGCCAATATTTCAGCCGTACTGGATGCTAATCAGCATGATCTAAAGCAGGCCCGGGGAAATGGCATTAGCGAGGCGATGCTGGATCGTCTGATGCTGAATGAACAAAGGCTTAGAGCCATTGCCGCTGATGTCAGAAAAGTGATTTCACTTGATGATCCTGTTGGCAGTGAAATAGATAGCCGGTTGTTGGATAATGGCATGCGCTTAAGCCGTCGTCGTGTCCCGTTGGGGGTCGTCGGGGTTATTTATGAGGCTCGGCCGAATGTGACCATCGATATTGCCAGTTTGTGTCTGAAAACCGGTAATGCGGCGATTTTACGTGGTGGTAAAGAGACACTGCGAACCAATTTGGTACTGATTGATATTATTCAGAGTGCTTTAACCAAAAGTGGTTTGCCATCGACAGCTGTTCAGTATATTGATGATCCTGACAGAGCCCGGGTTGCTGAATTGTTACACCTTGATCAGTATGTCGATATGATTATTCCCCGAGGTGGTGAAGGGCTTCATAAAATGTGTCGGGATAATAGCTCGATTCCGGTCATTATCGGCGGGTTTGGTATCAGTCATATTTACGTTGAGGCATCCGCTGATTTAGAGCGATCACTTGATGTAGTTGAAAATGCGAAAGTGCAGCGACCATCCACATGTAATGCATTAGATACACTATTGGTTGATGAAGTCGTTGCCGAGCGTTTTCTAGCTCAGTTGGCAAAAAGGATGAGTCAGAATAAAGTGCGTTTGGTGGCAGAGCCTAAAGCGATGGCTTATCTGCAGGATGCTCAAATGTTGCAGGAAGCTGGCCCCGATGATTTTGATACAGAGTGGTTGAGTTTGACATTAGGTGTAAAAGTCGTCGCCAGTATTGATGAAGCGTTATCCCATATCCGTGCGCATAAAGCGATTCACTCTGATGCTATTATGACGGATCGCTTGGATCAGGCTGAGCGTTTTGTTAATGGTGTGGATTCTGCCGCAGTTTATGTCAATGCTTCAACCCGGTTTACCGATGGCGGACAATTTGGCCTTGGGGCTGAGGTGGCGGTTTCGACACAGAAACTTCATGCAAGAGGCCCAATGGGGCTGGAAGCTCTAACCAGTTATAAATGGGTCGGTGTTGCGGATTATCTGTCGCGTTCGTAAGGTTTATGTAAGATTGTAAAAAGCCATGGCAAACGCCATGGCTTTTTTTATTCGTCAAAAGAGCGTTATGACTCCTGACTGAGTTGTTCGTTTAGAGATGATTTTGGATCTAAACAACAAGCTGCTGTGAACAGTGCATCTGTTGAGCTATTTAACGCAGTTTCAGAAGCATCCTGAATCACACCGATAATAAAACCAACAGAAACAACCTGCATTGCAATATCATTTGAAATGCCAAACAGGCTACAGGCAAGTGGAATAAGAAGTAATGAGCCGCCTGCAACTCCAGATGCTCCACATGCTGAAATGGTTGCCACAATGCTCAAGAGTAAGGCTGTCGAAAAATCGATTTGGATGCCTAATGTATGAACGGCAGCCAGTGATAGAACCGTAATTGTAATGGCTGCGCCGCCCATATTGATGGTTGCACCTAATGGAATTGAAACAGAATATGTATCTTCATCTAAGCCCAGCTGTTTACAAAGCTCCATGTTGACCGGAATGTTAGCAGCAGAGCTGCGGGTAAAGAATGCAGTAACGCCACTTTCCCGAAGGCAGCGAAAGACTAGCGGGTAAGGATTGCGATGTAATTTGGCGAAGACAATCAGCGGGTTGATGACAAGGGCAATGATAAACATTGAACCCAGTAATACGGCCAGTAGTTTGCTGTAGTTGAAAATGGCTTCAAACCCGGTTTTTGCAATTGTGTGAGCGACCAGCCCACAGATACCGATAGGTGCTAAGCGAATGACAAATTTTACCAGGGCAGAAACGCCATCTGCAAAATCGCCCAGCATATCCCGCGTACTTTGTTTTCCGTGCCGGATGACTAAACCTAGTCCAATTGCCCAGGCAAGAATGGCAATATAGTTAGCATGAGACATAGCACTGATCGGGTTCTCGATGACTTTAAATAGCAATGTGTGCAGTACTTGGCCAATGCCCTGAGGAGGCGTTAAGGTGGCTCTATTGGCTGTTAAAATCAGATGGGTAGGAAACAGAAAACTCATGACGACAGCGGTTAAAGCCGCCGCAAATGTCCCGAATATATAAAGAATAAGAATCGGTTTAATCTGTGTTTCAGTACCTTTTCGGTGGTTAGCAATGGAAGACATTACCAGAATCAGGACCAGAATAGGCGCAACTGATTTTAAGGCCCCGACAAAAAGAGAGCCAAGAATAGAAAGATTATCTGCTGCTACAGGCCAGTAAAAGCCAATGATGGCGCCGATAATGATCCCTATAACAATTTGCAGAACGAGGCTGGCGTTGATGATGGAAGATAGAATATTTGTGTGTGTTTGCTTCATTGCGTTTGCTCTTAAAAATCCAATATATTTTTATAAATAGAGTGAACCTTAATGAATCACTCAATAAATTCCAAGTAGGGTCGGGCTTTATTTAACTAAAAGTTGTTTTAGATTAGCTATTATACTGCGCACAGAGGAAAATCCAGAGAGGGCTGGCTAAATAGATAGCCAGCTTTAGATTATTTTACTTCCACGCCCTGTGCCTGTAGATCGGCATGGTAGGATGAGCGGACGAGTGGACCACATGCCGCATGGGTGAATCCCATGGCAAGTGCTTCTTCTTTAAGTGTTTCAAATTCTTTAGGGGTCACATAGCGTTTTACCGGCAGATGCTGTCGGCTGGGTTGCAGGTATTGACCCAGTGTTAACATGGTCACGCCATGAGTACGCAAATCGCGCATCACCTGTAAGATGTCTTCATTTGTTTCACCAAGTCCCATCATCAGACCTGATTTGGTTGGAACATCCGGATGGCGTTTTTTAAACTCTTCTAATAATTTTAGTGACCACTCATAATTTGCGCCCGGTCTTGCCATTTTATACAAATGTGGTGCTGTTTCGAGGTTATGGTTAAAGACATCTGGTGGGTTTTGATCCAGTGCTTCAAGGGCTTTTTCCATACGTCCCCGAAAATCAGGAACCAATGTTTCGATTTTGATGCCGGGGGTTTGCTCTCGGATATTTTTGACACATTCAGCGAAGTGGCTGGCTCCACCGTCGCGTAGATCATCACGATCCACAGAAGTTATAACGACATAACGAAGTTTCATATCTGAGATAGTTTGAGCCAGTTTAGCCGGTTCGTCGGCATCAGGAGCAAGAGGTTTGCCATGACCGACATCGCAAAATGGACATCTGCGGGTGCAGATATCACCTAAAATCATAAAGGTAGCCGTTCCATGATGAAAGCATTCTGAAAGGTTAGGGCAAGCGGCTTCTTCACAGACCGAGTGAAGGTTGTTTTTGCGCATAGCTGCTTTGATTTCGTCAATACGTGCTGAGCTGGATGGTAGTTTAATGCGCATCCAGTCTGGTTTGCGAAGTGGCTTATCATCCTCAGCAATCACTTTGACAGGGATAAAAGCCATCTTATCGGCGTCACGTAGTTTTACACCTGGCTCTAAATGCTTCTTGGTTGTACTCATGATACGGTATCCTAATACTTATTTACTCAGCGTCGTACCGAGCAACCCGGTAAATGCCGGTAAAAAACAATCAATAGCTTCAGCGACGGTCTGTGGCCCTTGTAGTTCACTGGTTTGGGTCATTTCAAGTCCGGCATAGCCGCATGGATTGATTTGATGAAACGGAGAAAGATCCATTTTAACATTCAGAGCCAACCCATGGAACGAACATCCCCGCCGGACGCGAAGCCCAAGCGATGCAATTTTTTTACCGTCGACATAGACTCCCGGGGCATCTTGTTTCGGGTAAGCATTGATTTGAAACCTAGCTAATAGATCAACAATAGATTGTTCCATCATTGTGACTAACTGCCTGACCCCGAGTTTTCGACGTCTTAGATCAATCAGCAAATAAGCAATCATTTGCCCCGGGCCATGGTATGTAACTTGTCCACCACGGTCGGCTTGAAAGACCGGAATATCACCTGTATTTAACAGATGCTCCGGTTTACCAGCCTGGCCTTGTGTAAAAATAGGCAGATGTTCAACCAGCCAGATTTGATCGGGTGTCGATGTTGTCCGCTCATTGGTAAACTGATGCATTTTTTCATACATCGATTGATAGTCGGTTAGACCCCAACGAACGACTTTAAGCACGAGATTGTCATCAGTCATTATAAAACATGGCGAACATCGTCAATCGCCCCTAATTCCTGGTAAAGCTGTTCGATATGTTGTTTGCTGGTCACGCGAACGCTTAATGTGACTGAGCGATAGTTTCCTTTGCTACTCAACTTACTTGAAGGTGAATATTCTCCTGGAGCCAGTCGTTGAATCACTGATAAAACTTCCTGCTCGAGGGTTTCGTTGGCAATTCCCATCACTTTAAATGTAAAAGGGCATGGAAATTCTAAATACTCGTCAAATTTGGTGTTCATGGTCTTGTACTATTTCAATTGATTAAAACGCCGGCAGTTTTGGTTGCCGGCGTGTTAAAAATGTTATTTTACCCTGTAAAGGTCAATTTGTCTTGTTCAGACTGATTTAAAACCAGCTGGAAAACAATTGGAGGATATAATCAAACAACTGCTTAAATATACTGCCTTTTTTTACGGTCTGTAATGAAACTAACGGATAGGTTGCAACATCTTTTCCATCCAGTTTGAAGTGCAAGGTTCCGACGACTTCGCCTTTTTTCAGTGGTGCTTCAAGCGTTTTGGTCAGTTCATAACTGGCTTTCAGGTTTTTGGCCTGACCTCTTGGAACGGTGACTGCTACGTTTTTATTGACCCCTAATGCGACATGATCCACAACGCCTTTCCAGATTCGGGCTTTGACGAAACTGTCTCCGGCTTTATACGGTTTGACGGTTTCAAAGAACCGGAATCCCCAGGTGAGTAGTTTTTTGCTTTCTGCTTCACGGGCATATTTTGAAGGAGTTCCCATGACAACAGAGATCAGGCGCATTCCATCCTGAGTTGCTGAGGCAACCAGATTATAGCCGGCGTGGCTGGTGTGTCCTGTTTTTATCCCATCAACATGGATACTTTTATCCCACAGCAGAGTGTTTCGGTTATATTGGGTGATTTTGTTATAAGTAAATGATTTTTCAGAATAAATTTTATATTCTTGTGGTAAGTCACGGATCAGGTGAACAGCCAGTGTTGCCATATCCCGTGCGGTTGTATAGTGATCTGGATTATCTAATCCATGCGGATTAACGAAATGACTGTGGTCCATTCCTAACTCTTTTGCCCAGTTGTTCATTAACTGAGCAAAAGCGTTGCTGCTTCCTGCAATATAATCAGCCATTGCGACACATGCATCGTTTCCTGAATCAACGATTATCCCACGGTTCAGCATTCCCACACTGACCTGAGTTCCGATTTTCAGGAACATTTTTGAAGATTCAGGGAAGTTAATCGCCCAGGCATCCCGACCGATAGTGACCTCGTCGCTTCGTTTGATTGTTCCGTTTTTAAGTTCTTGGCCGATGATATAGCTGGTCATCATTTTGGTCAGGCTGGCTGGGGCACGACGCTCATCTGCGTTTCTCTCAGCAAGAACTTTACCCGAATTATAATCGACTACAATGTAGGACGCTGCAGAAATAGCCGGTGGATCCGGGATAACATGGGGGGCTGCAATGGCCGATGCCGGAACGATAAAGGCACAGCACAGTGCGGTAATTTTGAATCGTTTGATTAAACTCTTTTTCATCATGTTGTTTATTTTTAATAAATAATTGCAGTTAATCGGAAAAGCAGCTTGTTATGATAACAAAACTTGCCAGTATGATGCGGATTAATCAGTATGCTTTATTGGAACAATAAAGGCATCCTTATACCGGCCCTGACGCATCTTTATTTTGGCCTGTTCCGCAAGATGATGGTTGACATAAGGCCCAAGCCGAATTGCCGTCCATTCCCCTGATGGAACAATGACCGCCGAATAGCCCTGTTTTGCTAACAACTGCTGTTGTTTGCTTGCTGCAGCGGTGTCCTTCAAAGCGAGTAATTGTACATAATACTCTGTTGTTTGTACTGGTAAAGACGGTTTTGATGCGACTTTCCCAGATAAATGGTGTTGCCCGGGAATAATCAGAGTGACACGTACTTTGGCTGTTCCCGAGGCTAGCATACCTAATTTATAAGCGGCTGCGTATGATAAATCAATAATCCTGTTCGAATGAAACGGCCCCCGATCGTTGACCCGAACAATGACCGAACGATGATTCGACAGGTTTGTGACACGAACATAACTAGGCAGTGGTAAGTGTTTATGTGCAGCACTCATGCTGTACATATCGTAAATTTCACCATTTGCTGTCTGGTGTCCCTGAAATTTTAGTCCATACCAAGAGGCCATTCCGACCTGTTGATAGGATTGTATACCGCGCCAAACTTTATAGGTATGGCCATTGACCTTATAGTCTTTGTTCCCACTACGGCTTAAAGGTTCAATTCTTGGGTAAGCATTTTCAATCCAACTGATATTGGGTGGATGATTTGGATAGGCATCTTTTGACATTTTGTAGCGAGAAGATGGCAGATTACTACAACCTGCCATCAGTAGGATAAGAGCACAAAATGCCGAAATATTACGGATGATAATAAGCATCTTTAATCTGTTGACTAAGTTGATAGACAGCCATTGCATAAAGCGGGCTACGGTTATAGCGGGTAATTACATAAAAATTATGATAAGTCACCCAGTAACCTGACTGTTTCTTGCCCACTTTTAAGCGTAGCAGATTTACCGGGGTATTGGATTCTGGCGATTGTTTAACGGTTGCTCCCCATTGAGTGAGCTGTTGCCATTTGTACTGAGGCGATAACTCCCGGTTGGCTTTTTGTTTTAATGTGGCTGACGGAGCACGGGCTAATTTTTCCGCGACAGGCGTATGTTCATGCCAGTGATGTCGGTGGAAATAGTTCGCAACACTGCCTATTCCATCAACCGGATCTTTGAGCATGTTAATACGGCCATCGTTATTAAAATCGACAGCATAATGTAAATAACTCGATGGGATAAACTGACCATACCCCATAGCACCGGCATATGATCCTTTGATTTGTCCGAGAGACCATTTTTGTTGCTGGCTTAATTTCACAAATGATGCAAATTCTTTGCGAAAGAATTTACCCCGTGGCGGATAATGAAAACCTAAAGTATAAAGCGCATTAAGTACTGAATAATTGCCGGTGAATCGTCCATAAAATGTTTCTACTCCGATAATAGCAACAATTAATTCAGGTGGAACATGATAAATTCGTTGGGCTTTAGCCAGTGTTTTAGCATGTTTTTTCCAGAATTCGACGCCTTCACGGACCCGTTTGGGTTTTAAAAAGAGGGCTCGATACTGATACCAGGGTTTGGCTTCCCAAGGTTTGGTAATCGCTTTAATCACTTCTGGCTGAAATTTGGCTTCTTCAACCGCCTGGCGAAGTGTTCGGTAGCTGGTTTTTGTCTGCTGGCTCAATTGTTTTAACTGAATTTTAGTTTTTTTATCGATAGGTGAAGCTTGTGTCGTGATTGATACAGCGGCTAAACAGCTTATGATTATCCACGTAAGATTGCGCATACTGTTCCTATTGAGCATAAAATCGTTTGTGAGTGTGAATGGACATTAGCATGCCAAAACCTGCAAGCAGTGTCACGATAGATGTTCCACCGTAGCTGATTAATGGCAATGGAACGCCAACCACGGGTAAAATGCCACTGACCATACCAATATTAACGAAAACATAGACAAAAAATGTCAATGTAATACTTCCGGCTAGTAATCGTTCAAATGCATTCTGTGCCTGTATGGCTATATACAAACCGCGTCCGATTACATAGAAATACAGAAATAATAGGACCGATACCCCGAGCAGACCGAATTCTTCAGCAAAGACTGAAAAAATAAAATCAGTATGGCGTTCAGGGATAAAATCCAGTTGGCTTTGAGTACCATGCATCCATCCTTTACCGAATAATCCGCCAGAACCAATGGCGATTTTCGACTGAATAATATGGTAACCAGCTCCGAGGGGGTCACTTTCAGGGTTTAAGAAAGTGAGTACTCGCTGACGCTGGTACTCGTGCATTAAGAAAAACCAGAGTACTGGAATAAAAGAAGCAACGGCAACCATGCTGGCAAAGACAAGTCGCCAGCTCATACCTGCAAGAAACAGTGCAAAGATACCAGATACAGCGACCAGCAGAGCGGTTCCTAAATCAGGTTGTTTGGCAATTAATAAGGTTGGCGCCAGAGCAATTGCAACCCCAACCATCAGATGTTTAAAGCGGACTGGCAGCGGATGCTGGCTGATATAGCGGGCAACCATCAGTGGGACTGCAACCTTCATAATTTCAGATGGCTGAAATTTAAATATGCCAAGATCCAGCCAGCGCTGTGCCCCCTTACCAATGTGGCCAATGATCAGCACGATAATCAGCAGAAAAAAACCAATACCAAATAAAGTCGGAGCCCAGCGCCTGTATGTATCTGGTGAAATTTGTGCGATAACGATCATAATCGAAATGGCTAAAATGACCCTCATTCCCTGACGCATGACCATGGCTCGGCTTTCGCCACTAGCACTGTAAAGAATAAAACCGCCCATGACTAGGATCGCTAATAAGCCGATGACTAAAGGCCAATCAATATGTAATTTCCACCAGATTGACTCACGTTGTTTCGTTGTTGCATTACTCATGTTTGACTAGCTCCGGATTATGAGCAAAGTAGCTGTCGAATAATTTCCGGGCATATAAAATAGCTGGATAGCTTTCACCGGAGTTTTCGATAGCGACTGAAGCAATAATTTCAGGATGTTTATAAGGTGCATATCCAACAAACATTCCGTTGTCCCGCTGGCGTTCGGCCAGGTCTTTTCTCAGTGCTTCTCCATCCGCCCGACTGACTAACTGAGCTGTTCCGGTTTTCCCGGCAGCAATATAATTTGCACCAAGGAAAGCCCTGTGCGCTGTTCCGTGAAGCTCGTTGACCACAGCATACATGCCTCGTTGGGCGACCTGCCAATTCGATGGATTATTGAGTATGATCGGTTTTCTCACATCCAATGGAACAGCAATTTTGTGTCCGTTAGAAGCAATACTATTGAGAATTCTCGGAGTGATGACTTTACCGTCATTGGCCAGAATGTTGATTGCCTCACCGAGTTGTAATGGGGTCGCTGTCCAGTATCCCTGGCCGATCCCAACTGAGATGGTATCGCCTTTCCACCAGGGCTCGTGATAGCGCATCTCTTTCCATTGTCGGCTTGGCATATTCCCTTTGCTTTCTTCGTGAATATCAATGCCTGTATATTGGCCAAATCCAAACTTACTCATGTAATTATGGATGGTATCAATTCCCGTATTGTAAGCGAGCCAATAGAAGTAAGTGTCCACACTCTCTTTAATGGCTTTATTGACATCCACCCAGCCATGCCCCCAGCGTTTCCAGTCACGGAATTTACGTCTGGTGTTAGGGATCTGGAACCATCCCGGGTCAAATATTTTTTCCTTCGTGGTTATTTTCCCTTTTTCAAGCCCCATGATGGCTAATAGTGGCTTGACAGTAGAACCCGGAGGATAGGTGCCCTGAGTTGCTCTGTTAATTAAAGGATGGTTTTTTGAATGCAGCAGGGCGTTATAAGCTTTTGCGCTAATGCCTTTTACGAATTGGTTCGGGTTATAACTGGGGCTGCTGGCCATTGCAAGTACACCGCTATCTTTTGCGTTTAGCAGAATAATAGCGCCACGTTTGCCTTGCAGCATTGACTGAGCTTGTAACTGTAAGTTGATATCGATGTTGAGATAGAGATCTTTACCCGGAACTGGGGGGACGATTTTTAAGGTGCGGATAATACGGCCCCGATTGTTCACTTCAACTTCTTGGTAGCCGACTTTGCCATGCAGCACCTGTTCATAGTAGCGTTCGATTCCAAGCTTCCCAATATCGCGGGTACCGGCATAGTTACTGAGTTCACCCTCTGCACTTAGTCGTTGTAGATCCCGGCTGTTGATACGTGAGACGTAACCTAAAACGTGGGTAAGTGCTTTTCCATAAGGATAGTAACGGGTTAGATGTGACTCGATACTCACTCCAGGAAAACGAAATTGGTTAACGCTGAATTTTGCAACCTGACGATCGTTAAGTTCATCCATTAGAATAATGGGTTTAAAACGACGGGTTTGCTTCACATCTTTATAAAACTGCTCAACATCATCATGACTGATATCGAGTAGTTTAGTCAGTGCATGAACGGTTTTATGCAGATGATGTACATCTTCAGGGATTAGCTGAAGATCGAACGAAGGGCGATTTTCAGCGAGTAAATTTCCGTTGCGATCGTAGATTAATCCTCTAGGTGGGGCGAGGGGAAGAATATTGATTCGGTTGTCGTTGGAACGGGTCGTATATTTTTTAAACTGATCTACCTGTAGATAATAAAGATTCGTGAAAAGTGTTGCCAGTAAAACAATAACAATACATAAACAAATAAACGTGCGGCGAAAAAATAGTGCAGATTCTGCACTGTGATCGCGTAGGGCTATGCGCTTTTTGAGCATACGCAGATATCACTCTCGATGGTATGGATGATTCGCAGTCAGGCTCCAAGCCCGATATAAAGATTCAGCAACAACGACTCGTACCAATGGGTGTGGCAAGGTAAGCTTGGATAACGACCAGTGTTGCTCTGCTGCTTTAATACATTTCGGATCTAATCCTTCAGGGCCGCCAATTAATAAGCTGATATCCCTTCCATCCATTTTCCAATGTTCAAGTTGTTTCGCTAATTGAGGGGTACTCCAAGGGTTGCCTTCAACTTCAAGGCAAACAATACGGTTCCCACGATTGACCGCCGCAAGCATATTTTCGCCTTCTTTTTCTAAAATCCGGCGAATATTAGCATTTTTACCCCGTTTCCCGGCATTAACTTCGACCAATTCGAGGAGGACATCTTTTGGGAAACGTCGGGCATATTCTTGAAAACCGGCTTCAATCCACTGGGGCATTTTTGTCCCAACGGCTATCAGTTGTATTTTCATCCGACTTTGGTCTCAGAAACAGGTTTCCACAATTTTTCTAACTGGTAGAAATCACGGGTGTCGTCTTGCATCACGTGAACGACAACATCGCCCAGGTCGACTAAAACCCATTCACCAGCATCTGCACCTTCACTTCCCAATACATCCAGATTGGCATGTTTGGCTTCACTGAGCAGGTTTTCTGCGATGGATTGGACATGGCGTTTGGAATTGCCACTGCAAATTACCATATGATCGGTAATCGTAGATTGTTGGTGAACATCTAAGACCGTAATGTCCCGACCTTTCATGTCCTCAATTTTATCGACGGTAAATTTAACGAGTGCTGTTGTCTGCACCTAGCTTAACTCCAATATTAGATAACCGATTACCAGTATATCATGGCTTTTCGTGAATCGTTAAGTCATAGAGTGAATTGGCCACAATATAGGAATAGACCGAAGAAGGTAGCAGGTGTTGATAATCATGAAAGGTGCCGTTGCTAAAACTCTGCCGAAGTGCTGTTGATGATATTTTGTAAGGCTGTACCTGAGTCAGCCAGATATGACCGCAGAGATTTTGGTGCAGGGACTGAATCGAGTCGGCCTGGTGTGCTGATAACCAGTGACTGATTTCACAGTTTGGCTGGGGATGATAGCTGGGTCTTGAAAAAATGACCAGATGAGCCAGGTCGGTTAATTGTTGCCAGTGGTACCACCTGTCAATACTCAACAGTGAATCCATTCCCATGGCAAAGATGATAGGAGTGTCTGGATAATTATCCCGAAGTTGTCTGAGTGTTTGCCAGGTATATGATTTTCCGTCGCGCTTGAGCTCCTGGTCGTCGATATACAGATGTGGATAGTCCTGTAGCGCCAGTTTGAGCATCATTAACCGAGCTTGCTCACTGACCTGAGGTTCAGATTTCAGAGGTGATATTTTTGCAGGCAACAGGAACGCTTTTTCTAGTGCAAGTTGTTCTCGCAGTTGCTCGATACTTCGCAAGTGGCCCAGATGAATCGGATCAAACGAACCGCCCAGATACAGGCGAGGTTCAGACATGATTAAAGCTCCATTGCTGAGTACTGAAAATAAGCAGTAGCTGTTCAAATTGCTGCCAGCATACCGCAGGCTCTGATGACTTGATTGCTAAATCCAGTTGAGCTAGTTGCATCCGGGCTTGGTGAAGTTGAATGGATGAAAGTCGATGAGCTACCTGTCTGAGTAACGGTTGTCGTTTCGGCCAGATTTTAAACTGCTGCCAGAGCTCTTTATTTTCCTGTTCCTGCTTTAGTGCGGTTAAGACTTGTAAGTCACGATTGATTGACCAATTGAAGAGGGTTAGGTCTTCGTTTTTCTGGCGTAACATTCGGGTTATCTGTAAAGCCCGGGGCAGATTGTCTTCCCAGATTGCATCAACGAGTTGATACTGATTAAATTGCCCTGACTCCATTAATGTTGCTTCAACTTCATCTAAACGGGTATTCCCATCAGGGTAAGCCAGATGAAGCCGTTCTATTGTCTGATTTAAAGCGAACAGGTTTCCTTCATAAAAATAGCTCAGGCGTTCAGCCAGTGGTTCTTCGGGCTTTAATTGATAGGCTCTTAAGCGCTGTTTGATCCACTGTTGGAACTGTTTTCCCTGTGGTTCAAATACCTGGACGACAATTCCATGTTGTTCGATATGCTGATACCAGCTTTTTTTTTGCTGGGTTTTTTTGAGCTGCGGCATGCTTAGTAGCAGACAAATGTCAGCCGGTATCTGGGGGAGTAAGTTTTCCAGCTCCTGCTGGTCGGTTTTATCGGGAGCACCGGAGAAAGATAGTTCCAGTAACTTCAGTGGTGAAAAAAGTGATAATTCGCGGGTTTGATCAGTGAGTTGCTGCCATTGAAAGTCGCTGTCTTTGTGAAAAAACAACCGTTCAACCTGGCCACTTTCCATGACTTTTTGACGGATCATTGAAACGCTTTCATCACGTATTAAAGGTTCATCACCGGTGACTAAATACACCGGCATGATTTTGTGAAGATTGCGCGGTAACTGGTCTGCGTAGATTTTCATCGAAAATTAACAGCTGCCAGTTTCCGAATAACCTGTTCGGCGGCCATTTTGTTCATTTCGTTATCGATTAATTGTTGTTCACGCATTTTGGCCAGGGCCTGAGTTGAGTCTGAAGTAAAATCACGGTGCAATTGAACTTCAATCGGAATTTGTTGATTATCGATTGTTGTGACTGTTCCTGATAAATGGTAGCTCAGTTCATATTCGGCATCGCTGCCATCGGGATAAACGGCAACAGTCCGGCTGGTTATTGTCGGCGAATTTAATGTAAGAATAGGGACCAGGTCGCTTGGCGCATTAACCAACGTCACATTATTTTTGCGTAATTGCCGTTTGAGGGTTTGGGTTAGCAGACTATACGGATCAGATGTGACCAGATATAGTTTGTGTAGTTTAGTATTGACGAGATAATTTTCCCGTAAATGAAAGCCACAGCCACTTAAAAATGAAGCTGTGGTAGCAATGATGGCCAATAGGCGAAGAGCCTGCCATGTTCGAGAAAAAAGTGCCCGTGACGAGCACTGATTTAATTTTTCCATAAATATCTCGATTAATTAGCTACGATATTAAGCAGTTTACCGGGAACGAAGATCACTTTGCGAATAGTTTTTCCATCGGTGAAACGGTGAACGTTTTCATCAGCCATCGCCTGTTCCTGAACCTGCTCCTGATTAGCATCAGCCGGAACGGTTAATTTTGCTCTTAATTTGCCGTTGACCTGCACGATGATTAATTTGCTGGCTTCAACCATGGCATCCGGGTCGGCTTGTGGCCAATCAGTGGTTTCCAGTGATGAATTATTACCTAATTCCTGCCAGAGGATATGACAGATATGTGGGGTGATAGGCGATAACATCAACACAATGGCCCGCATAGCTTCATAACCGATTGTCCGGGTCGCAGGGTCGCTGTAATCTTGTTTAGTTACACGATTCATCAGTTCCATAATGGCCGCAATGGCAGTATTAAAAGTTTGACGACGACCAATATCGTCACTGACTTTCGCGATAGTTTTATGAAGCTCACGGCGCAGTTCCTGTTGCTTAGCATTTAACTGTTCAGCTTGATAAGCGCCTGGAGTTCCGGCCTGAAGTAATTCATAGCATTGCCGCCAGACCCGGCGTAAAAAGCGGTTTGCACCATCAACAGCTGAATCTTGCCATTCCAGAGTCTGTTCTGCGGGAGCTGCGAACATCATGAACAGACGAACAGTATCGGCCCCGTATTTTGCAACCATGATTTGTGGGTCGATTCCGTTATTTTTGGATTTGGACATTTTACTCATGCCCGCATAAATTAAGTCACGACTTGTGCTGGTCTGTCTTGCTGCTGTGATGCGTCCTTTTTCATCCCGGGTCAGGTCTGTGTCCGCTGGTGAAACCCAGTTTTTACCACCTTGCTCATCTTCATAATAGAAGGCATCAGACAATACCATTCCCTGAGTAAGTAATCGTTTAAATGGTTCGTCAGAGCTGACAAGACCAGTATCACGCAGTAATTTGTGGAAGAACCGCGCATATAATAAGTGCAGGATTGCATGTTCGATTCCACCGATATATTGATCGACTGGCAACCAGTAATTGGCTGCTTTGGGGTCTAGCATCATATCATCGCTGGTTGAACAGAATTTAGCGAAATACCAGCTCGACTCCATGAAAGTGTCGAAGGTGTCTGTTTCGTGCCAGGCTTTTTGGCCATTATAAGTTGTTTCTGACCAGCTTGAATCGGCTTTGATAGGTGAAGTCACGCCGTTCATTTCAACATCTTCAGGTAATATTACCGGGAGCTGTTCTTCGGGAACAGAGACGACATCTCCGTTTTCGAGATTGAGCATAGGGATCGGGGTTCCCCAGTAACGTTGACGTGAAACGCCCCAGTCACGTAGTCGGTAGTTGACTTTTTTCTGGCCTTTGCCAAGTTCTGAGAGTCTTGCTGAAATGGCATCAAAAGCTGCTTCAAATTCTAAGCCATCAAATTCAGATGAATTGAACAGCATCCCTTTTTCAGTATATGCCTGTTCACTGATATCAGGTGCTTGTCCTTGTTCGTCTAAAATGACAGGGTTCAGCGGTAAATCGTATTTAGCGGCAAATTCATAGTCGCGTTGATCGTGAGCCGGAACAGCCATGACCGCACCAGATCCATAATCCATCAGTACGAAGTTTGCAGCCCAGATAGGGACTTCTTTACCGGTTAACGGATGAATAGCTTTAAGCCCGGTATCGACGCCTAGTTTTTCCATGGTGGCCATATCCGCTTCTGCCACTTTGGTATTTTTACACTTATCTATAAATTGGGCCAGTGCCGGGTTATTTTCTGCGGCCTGAAGTGCCAGAGGATGCTGGGCTGCCACACCGACATAAGAAACACCAAACAACGTATCCGGGCGGGTAGTGTAAACGGTAAAGTTCTGGTCTTGCTCTGCGACTTCAAAGGTAATTTCAACCCCTTGTGAACGACCAATCCAGTTACGCTGCATGGTTTTGACTTGTTCAGGCCATTCGTCCATTTGATCCAGATCGTCGAGCAACTCCTGAGCATAATCGGTGATCTTGATAAACCATTGAGGAATTTCCTTTTGCTCGACTAAGGCTCCGGAGCGCCAGCCCCGTCCATCGATAACCTGTTCATTTGCCAGAACTGTCTGGTCGATAGGGTCCCAGTTGACCGTTGCCATTTTTTTGTAAACGAGCCCTTTTTCATAGAGCTTGGTAAAGAACCATTGTTCCCAGCGATAATATTCAGGTCGACAGGTGGCAATTTCACGATCCCAGTCATAACCAAAACCTAACTGTTTCAGTTGGTTTTTCATGTACGCAATGTTTTCATACGTCCATTTTGCTGGTGCGGTTTTATTTTTAATGGCTGCGTTTTCAGCGGGCAGACCAAATGCATCCCATCCCATGGGTTGTAATACATTTTTGCCTTGCATGCGCTGATAACGGGAAATGACATCACCAATGGTATAGTTACGCACGTGCCCCATGTGTAGTCGTCCGCTTGGATAAGGGAACATGGACAGGCAATAGAATTTTTCTTTGTCAGGTTGTTCCGTAACTTTAAAGGTTTGCTCTGTTTCCCATTTTTGCTGGACGCTGGGTTCAATTTCGTGCGGATTATATTGCTCTTGCATGGGTGATTATTTCCGGAAAATTAGATTATTTTTATTGAATCTTATGTTTGAGTTGGCTGGTTTATCGGTAATTTTTATACGCATAAGACCATTCAAATTCAAAAGACTCTAAAGCCCTATAGAATACCTACTCCCGAATCAGACAACAATAGTTAGCAGTGATTCAGTAATGATAAAAGATCCCCTATACTCAAAGAAAATGCGCTGATGGGGGGATTACGATGAATCGTTTGACCGAAGGTTATCGACGTTTTTTGCTCAAGCTTGAAGAACAGGCGGCGGAATTGGGTGATTATAGCCAACGACAGCTGAACCACATAGTCGATCAGACTGAACGATATTTCAAGGCCGCAGGTGATCTGACACGCGACGAATGGGCGCTGATTGCCGAATCTGTTCGTCAGGATCTTCAAAATTGGCGTTCTCAGGAGTCTCATTTAGATGATTCGCCCGGTTGGCGGTATCTAAAGGATAGCTGTTGGCGCTGGCTGGTGCGCATGAGTGACACAACACAGGTTGAATGGAGGCAGGCCAGGGATGAACTTTCGCATCAGGGAACATATCACTGTGGCGACTATATCGGGTTAGGCGCTTTGGAATGCACTCAATGCGGCAATATCAGACAATTCTGGCAGCCTGAGATTATTGATGCTTGCCCACACTGTGGTGGGCAAAGTTTTTACCGGCGACCGCTTGATTTGACCAAACCGTATTGACGTCGTTGCCTTATAAAGATTAATAGAGCGATCGCCAGATACAGATAGATTGGTCCAAGCCCCCAACGTTGGTAAGGTGTTTCACCTGTGGCTGGAACAATTGTTCCGTGTAAGACGGCGGTCTTATATGTAGGCAGCAGTGCGGTGATTTGTCCTCGTGAATTAATCAACGCTGTGAGTCCGGTATTGGTGCCTCGTACCACCGGACGTTGAAATTCTATGGCTCGCATTTGGGCAATCTGCAGATGCTGTTCAGGTCCGATAGAATGACCAAACCAGGTATCATTACTGATAGTGAGAATAGTATCCGTATCGGGTGTGATCAAATGTTGCAATTCGGTGCCAAATGCAATTTCATAGCATATGGCGCTTAACCAATGGTGGCCCCTGACACGAATATCAGGTTGATGGTCTGAACCTCTGGAAAACGATGACATCGGTAGATCAAATAATTTAGCCAGTGGTCTGAGCCATTTTGCAAAAGGAACAAATTCGCCAATCGGTAGTAAATGACGTTTGTAATAGCGGTCAGAATCGTTATATCGGTAGAGTGGTGATGATGTACCGGTCTTTGTTTTTTGTCCCAATACGACGAGGGCATTGTAGTAATGACCATTAATCTGATTTTGATGAATAATGCCAGTGATTAGGGTCTGATGGCGTTTGAGCATATATTTGTCGAGCATTTTTAAATAACCCTGTGCATCGTATTCAATGACAGGTAAAGCAGATTCAGGCCAGATAATAACATCGGAATCAGTTTGTTTTTGCGTTAAGTTCCAGTAACGCTTAAGTGTCGGGATACGGTTTTCGGGAGCCCATTTGGTATCAATAGCCTCATTTCCCTGGATAAGGGCAATTTTTAGTGGCTGATGGGGGTGTGTAAACTGTACGTGACGTAAGAAAAATGAACCGGCTAATATCACGATAATGGACAGGGCCGGGATTTTATAACGTTTGGGGTGGCGGGTCAGTTCAAACAGAGCAGCACTGAGCCATAAAAGAATCAGGGAGACGCCATAGACTCCAAACAGGCTGGCATAATCGCTTAGCTGTGTATTGGTCAGACTATATCCCGGCATCAGCCATGGGAAACCGGTCAGGATATGAGCCCGTAGCCATTCACTGATCATCCAGCAGGCGGGAAACCAGAAGAGTGAAAACCCTAAATTTTTTCTGGGCCATTTTGCGGCTAGCCAACAGGACAGCGCAGGATACAAGGCCAGATAGGCTGCGAGCAGAAGTACTGCGATATAACTAACTGAAATCGGAAGCCCGCCAAATTTGTAGATACTAACGTGTACCCATCTTAGCCCTACGGCATAAAACCCCAGAGCGAAGCAAAAACCGACCCGGAACGGAAAATCTGTTTTGGCTAATATCCAAAGAAGGATAATGAATCCGATAACGAGCAGAGGCCAAAGATGATACGGTGCAAAGGCAAAAGAGCTAAGAGAGCCCACGAATAATGCCAGTAAGTAGATTGAAAGTGTTTTGAGCACAGATGAAATCCTTATGGATCAACGAATATCTCTGGGGCTTGTTGACCCCGGGTGATTAAATAAACCCGCAGGCAGCGTTTTGTGTTTAGTTCTTTGCCGCCAGGCTTTGATCGTGCAGATGAGCACATGGTACAGAACCTGACTTGTATGAATAAACAGCAAAAAGCGGCCAAAACCACTACCAAAGATAAACAGCTTAAGAGAGCTAAAACTATTTTAAGTGCATCTGTCTGACATGGATATAGCTGATATTGATCTGTTCCCCGGCCTGAAGAAAGTCTGCTATTTATCATTATGCCAAGACAAAATACAGGAAAGTTCTTTATGTATCACATTAAGTGCTAAATATCGATGACACATTGCGTTTATTTTATGTCAGTTTTTTGATATGTCAGAGATCCGGACCGGGTAACTGAATGGAAAAGGCATGCTTTTGCCAAAGCTGGCAGGTTGATCTTTGGTGTTTGATTTAAACAAATTTCAATCACCAAAGATCAAGAGCCTTTAAAGAGAAGGATTACTTATCATCCTGACTTTCATCATCATTTTCGGGGATGGTAACTTGCAATTGGATCACCCGTCTCCGGTCAGAGCTGCTGACTTTGAACTGGAATCCTTCAATTGCAATGGTTTCTCCCCGGGCCGGTAAATGACCGAATGCATGAGTGACCAGACCACCAATGGTATCGACATCAACATCATCCCCATTGAGTTCACAATGAAAGGCATCGTTAAAATCGTCAATATCCGTCAGCGCATTGACTGCAAACGTCGTACTATTGATCCGCCGGATATTTTGACGAAGTTCCTGACCTTTGACAAACTCATCTTCAATGTCACCAACAATTAATTCGAGAATATCTTCAATAGTGACAAGTCCCGAGACACCACCGAATTCATCGACCACAATGGCCATGTGGTAACGTTCAGAACGAAATTCTTTGAGTAATTTATCGACGCGTTTACTTTCGGGTACAACAACTGCTTGACGGATGACATCCGGCAATTCTAGAGTTTTGCTATGATTATCAAAACCATAAAGAAGCAGATCTTTTGCAAGTAAGATCCCTTCTACGTGATCTTTATCTTCATTAATAACTGGAAAGCGGGAGTGGCCGGCGTGAATGATGGTCGGTAAAAACTTTTCGACTGTTTCTGTTATGTCGATAGTGATCATTTGCGAGCGGGGAATCATAATATCCCTGACCCGTAAGTCAGAGACTTCCAATACCCCTTCAATCATTTCTTTGGTACTGCGGTCGATTAGTTTTCTTTCATTTGCGTCTTGAATGATGTCGACTAGTTCTTGTTTATTTTGCGGTTCTCCCTGAAACCATTGGCCGACTTTGTCGAGCCATGATTTGGTAGAACCGCTTCCAGAGTGGGGGGTTTCGTCGCTCATGGGCCGTTATTATTCCATCGTAGGCGAAATCTGATAGGGGTTCGCAATCCCCAGGGTGGCTAAAATATCGATTTCCATCGATTCCATTTCTTCAGCCTGATCTTCCTCAATATGATCATAACCTAGCAGATGCAGGCACCCATGTACAACCATATGCGCCCAATGATGCGCTAAAGGTTTGTTTTGCTGCTGCGCTTCTTGCTCAACAATATCCCGGCAAATGACTAAATCACCGAGTAATCCCAGATCTATCCCAGGGGGTGCCTCAAATGGAAATGAAAGGACATTCGTGGGTTTATCTTTGTCCCGGTATTGATGATTCAGTGACTGACTTTCTTCAGGTGCAACCAAACGAATCGTGAGTTCACCGCTTTGCTGATTGGCTTGTAATGCCGCGTTAGCCCAGCGTGTCAGCTCATCTTCACTTGGCAGGTAACCCTGTTCCGGACAGGCAAGTTGTCGATCGACAAACGCATTCATTTGGATGCCTCTTGTTGTTCTTTTTGGCGTTGTTGTTCATCAAATGCTTCATAGGCCTCGACAATCTGAGCAACGACCGGGTGGCGGACGACATCAGTCGATTTAAAAAAATGAAAACTTAATGTTTTGACGTCCCGCAGGACCCGAATTGCATGGCGAAGACCAGAATTCTGATGACGGGGAAGGTCTATTTGGGTGATATCACCTGTAATAACGGCTTTTGAGTTAAAGCCGATACGGGTCAGGAACATTTTCATTTGTTCAACAGTCGTATTCTGACTTTCATCAAGAATAATAAATGCATCGTTGAGCGTACGACCTCGCATATAGGCCAATGGTGCTACTTCAATGACATTACGGTCGATTAGTTTTTCAACCCGTTCAAACCCTAACATTTCAAATAGTGCATCATAGAGTGGCCGAAGATACGGATCGACTTTCTGGCTCAGATCTCCCGGAAGAAAGCCTAATTTTTCACCGGCTTCAACGGCTGGGCGGGTGAGCAGGATCCGGCGAATTTCCTGGCGTTCAAGCGCATCGACTGCACAGGCAACGGCCAGATAGGTTTTCCCGGTTCCGGCTGGACCTACACCAAATGTGACATCATGATTTAAGATGCGTCCGATATAATCGGCCTGGTTGGGTGTCCGTGGTTTGATGATTCCACGTTTGGTTTTAATTGTGATCTGTTGTTCGTGATAGCGGGTTTTTTGAGCAATTTCTAAAACACCACTCTCTTTGATTGCCAGATGAACTTGTTCGGGATCCAGTGAAGGAATACCATGTCCTTTGATGGGTTGGGTATCGACATACAGCCGTTTTAAAATATTTTTACCGGCTTCTGCCTGTAATGGTTGCCCGACTAATGTGATGTGGTGATTGTGATAGGTGATTTCCAACCCGAGACGCCGTTCTAACTGGCGTAAATTGTCATCGAAAGGCCCCACCAGACTGGCAAGCCGTTTGCTGTCGGCTGGCTCAAGTTGAAATTCAATAGTTTTTAATTGTGTCGTCAATGTTTCTCAAAGCCGAAATGGCTGTTGCTCCTTGATATCTAATGATGCTGCTAGAACAGCATCATTAGGTGGATCGTTTAAGGGGTAAAAGTTGTAACCCCCAACTCATCAGTTTGTTTAGCCGCGTTTTTTTCAATAATACTCGAAGGTGATGTATGTGTCCGTAATTCCATTTCTGCTTCGGTGCGAATGACTTCTGCCCGTAATGAATTTGGGAATACCTCGGTGATTTTGACATCGACAAACTGGCCTATCAACCCGGGTACCCCTTCGAAATTGACAACCCGGTTGTTGTCTGTCCGGCCTCGAAGTTCCATTGGATTCTTTTTCGATGGTCCTTCGACTAATATTCTCTGTTCTGTATTCAACATTCTACGGCTAAATTGCATTGCATGTTGATTGATTCGATCTTGCAGAATGTATAAGCGTTGCTTTTTTGCCTCTTCAGAGACATCATCCGGTAAGTCTGCTGCCGGAGTGCCCGGTCTTGGGCTATATATGAAACTGAAGCTCATATCGAAATTTACTTGTTCGATTAACTTCATCGTTTCTTCAAAATCGGCATCTGTCTCACCGGGGAAGCCGACAATAAAGTCTGAACTAATTTCAATATCCGGGCGAGCTTTACGTAGTTTACGGATAATCGATTTGTATTCCAAAGCTGTATGTGGACGTTTCATCATGGTAAGAATTCGGTCCGAACCACTTTGCACCGGCAGATGTAAAAAGCTCACCAGCTCTGGTGTATCTTCGTAGACTGCAACAATATCGTCGGTAAATTCAATCGGGTGGCTGGTGGTAAATCGGATCCGGTCAATCCCGTCTATAGCGGCCACATAGCGTAATAATTCAGCGAAACTGCAGATCGTTCCGTCATATTGTTCACCGCGGTAGGCGTTAACATTTTGTCCCAGCAAATTGACTTCACGAACACCCTGTTCTGCCAGAGTGGCAATTTCGTAAAGCACATCATCCAGTGGGCGACTGATTTCTTCTCCGCGGGTGTAAGGGACCACACAGAATGAACAATATTTATTGCATCCTTCCATGACTGAAACAAAGGCTGTCGGGCCTTCAGCTTTTGGTTCCGGTAGACGGTCAAATTTTTCAATTTCAGGGAAGCTGACATCGACAACTGAGCCATGTTCCTGACGAACCTTTTTAATCATCTCTGGCAGACGATGTAGCGTCTGAGGGCCAAAGACGATATCAACAAAAGGTGCTCTGTGACGAATAGCGTTCCCTTCTTGAGAAGCAACACACCCGCCGACACCGATAACCAGATCGGATTTCTTGTCTTTTAGATGCTTCCAGCGACCGAGTTGATGGAATACTTTTTCTTGAGCTTTTTCCCGGATTGAACACGTATTGAGCAAGAGAACATCCGCCTCTGTCGGATCTTCTGTCAGCTGATAGCCGTTGGTCGCATCCAAAAGTTCTGCCATTTTGGATGAATCATATTCGTTCATTTGGCAGCCCCAGGTTTTAATATGCAGTTTTTTGGCCATACATTTACTCAATCGTTATTTACTCAAAAAATGGGGACACATTTTACTTTTTTCAAGGGCGGTTGACTAGGAGATGTTTATCTTTGGCGGTGGTTTTTGTTGCTCAGATAGTATACTCATAACATAGTTAACCTCAACTCGGGATAAGAAAGCCTTTTCTGATAGGGATTAGAGTTGATTTCGTCGTTAGATCTGCTTGCCATAGAATGACTATGACTGCTCAGATTTGCCTTGAACTCGACCTTCAATTCCACATCAGAAAACAAGGCTGGCCCACCATGAATCAATCATTATTCATTGTGACTTCTTATCCCGCGTTGAAGTTAGTTATGGAAATAAAATTGCTCAGGGTATTTGGGGGAGCCGTGTCATCAGGTTACACTTAAACTTTACCACTCAATGTCATAACTGCCTTATGGAAAAAGAATTTGATGTCATTATCGCTGGTGGGGGCATGGTTGGTGCTTCTTTGGCTTGTGGCCTGGCCATGCAGGGTTTTCGGGTCGTCATCTTAGAATCTCATCCTCCAGAAGCATTTAATGCGGATAGTCAACCAGATATACGTTTATCCGCGTTCAGTTTAGGAAGCGAGAAGTTACTTCGTCAGCTTGGGGCCTGGAGTGCAATTGAATCAATGCGTCTGACACCATATACAGGGCTTGAAACCTGGGAAGCCGGAATGGCAGAGCGGGTTCATTTTGATTGTCAGGAAATTGGTGCTGATCATCTGGGATACATGATTGAAAACCGGATTGTTCAGATAGCGCTTTGGGAACGCTTTCAAGCGTTAAAAGTAAGCGTATTAGAATGGTGTGACTGGGAATTGCAAGGTCGTGAGAATGATGTCCGAATCCGGTGCGGTGATCAAACTATTTTCGGAAAATTATTGATAGGCGCCGATGGTGCGAATTCTCAGGTCAGACAACAAGTTGGGATTGGCATAAGCGGATGGGATTATCGTCAGTATTGCCTGAGCATTAATATCAAACTGGATGAACCTGCACCACCTCTGACCTGGCAAGAGTTTCATCCGAGTGGCCCAAGAGCTTTGTTACCTTTGTTTGATTCATATGCAGCTTTGATCTGGTACGATCAGTGTTCTCAGGTTAACCAGCTTAAAAAGCTATCAGCGCAATCGCTCAAGTTACGGATTAAGCAGGATTTTCCGCCATTGTCGGGGGATTTTGAAGTATTGAACTGCTCAAGCTTCCCATTGACACGTCGACATGCGCATCACTATTTTTCAGGACGCATCGTATTAGCCGGTGATGCTGCGCATACGATTCATCCTTTGGCCGGGCAGGGAGTGAATATCGGGTTTAAAGATGTTACCCGACTATTACAGCTTTGCGAGAAATATGGTTTGAAGCACCATCCCAAAGAGTGGCTTGGTCAATATCAACGTCAGCGAAAACTGGATAATCTGATGATGCAAAGTACGATGGATCTGTTTTATAAAGCATTTTCATCGGAAAATGCTTGTATCGGTCAGCTTCGCCGGTTGGGTCTGCTCGCAGCACAACACGGGGGCTTGGTGAAACGGCAAGCATTGCGATATGCCGTCGGATTGGGGCGCTAAGACAGAAAAAGCAGTATTAGATACTGCTTGTTTTGAATATGTAGAACGACAAAAGGCCTGCTATGCAGGCCTTTCTAAAAGGTGGCAGGGGTAGCTGGACTCGAACCAACGAATGACGGAATCAGAATCCGTTGCCTTACCACTTGGCTATACCCCTACAGTGCTCTGACGAGCAATAAGTTGAGCGAGATTATAATTCCAGGAATCAATTACAGTCAACTTATTTTGAAAACTTTCTAATTAAATCAAGTTGTTACCAATTTGGTGGCTATGGCGGGACTTGAACCTGCGACCCCAGCATTATGAGTGCTGTGCTCTAACCAGCTGAGCTACATAGCCTCATGAAATTGGCAGGGGTAGCTGGATTTGAACCAGCGCATGACGAGATCAAAACCCGTTGCCTTACCGCTTGGCTATACCCCTATTAAATTGTCCCACCAACTTTTAATAAAGTGGCAGGGGTAGCTGGATTTGAACCAGCGCATGACGAGATCAAAACCCGTTGCCTTACCGCTTGGCTATACCCCTGCAGAGCCTGAAAATGGTGCGGAAAGAGAGACTTGAACTCTCACACCTTACGGTACCAGAACCTAAATCTGGCGCGTCTACCAATTCCGCCACTTCCGCATTTCCAGTTTGAGACTTGGTGGCTATGGCGGGACTTGAACCTGCGACCCCAGCATTATGAGTGCTGTGCTCTAACCAGCTGAGCTACATAGCCAACAATTTCGAGCAACTGTTCCGTTGCTGCGGCGCGTATTATGCTGATAAGGGTATCGAGCGTCAACCTCTTTTTCGGGAAAAAAATAGAAATTTGGACTGTTTGACTGAATTCTATACCAGAGTGGGTGTAAAAAAGCCTATCTAACCTCTTTTATACTGTATTCCTCTCATTTTGGGTATACAACGAATATTTAGGGATAAATTCAATAAAAAAGAAGAGGATGTTTTGTTGATTATTTCTTACCTCATAGGTAGGTGGGATTATATACAGCATTGGTGAATCTTTCTTTGAATAAAAGAGCGTTTTTCAAGCTGTGACATCGAGTGAATCGGTGAGTTTTTATCTGGAGGCGGTTATTTAGAGTATGGAATCGTATAAAAGGTATCAGAGTAGGTCATTTACTCTTTGGTTTGAGGGTATCGTAATGTCGAGCCTGAAGCTCTCAGGAAAAGAAAAGCTGGCAGATGCCAGCTTTTAATTTAGAAAGGTGTGGTTAGACGTTAAAGAGGAAATGGATAACATCACCATCGGCGACATGATAGGTTTTCCCTTCCTGACGCCATTTACCAGCTTCTTTAGCTCCACTTTCACCACGATATTCGATATAGTCGTCATAAGCTATGACTTCGGCCCGAATAAAACCTCTTTCGAAGTCGGTATGAATGACGCCTGCAGCCTGAGGAGCCGTTGCATCAATCGGAACCGTCCAGGCACGTACTTCTTTGACACCGGCCGTGAAGTAGGTTTGTAGATTCAGTAATTCATATCCTGCCCGGATCACCCGATTGAGTCCGGGTTCGGTTAACCCCATTTCAGCCATAAATTCGGCTTTCTCATCGACTTCCAGTTCAGCTATTTCACCTTCGATTTCAGCACAAACCGGAACGACAACAGCTTCTTCTTTTTCTGCAATAGCGTGAACGACATCCAGATATGGATTATTTTCAAATCCATCGTCATTGACGTTCGCAATATACATCGTTGGCTTGAGTGTCAGGAAATTCATATAACCGATGGCGTTTTTTTCATCATCAGAGAGCTTCAGCGAACGGATCTGTTCTCCCTGTTCGAGATGTTCCAGAATGTTTTGGAGGATCGGAAGCTCAATTTTGGCATCCTTATCACCACCTTTGGCTTTTTTACCGACTCGGATCAGTGATTTTTCACAACTTTCTAAGTCGGCTAGAGCCAGCTCGGTATTGATGGTTTCAATGTCGGCTGCCGGGTCGACCTTGCCACTCACATGAACGATATTTTCGTTTTCAAAACACCGTACGACATGCCCGATGGCATCTGTTTCACGAATATTGGCCAGGAATTTATTCCCCAGACCTTCACCTTTGGAAGCTCCGGCAACTAAGCCTGCAATATCGACGAATTCCATTGTTGTTGGCAGAATTCGTTGAGGATTAACAATTTCAGCCAATGCATCTAATCGAGGATCCGGAACCGGAACAATGCCCGTATTCGGTTCGATTGTACAAAATGGAAAATTGGCTGCTTCGATACCCGCTTGAGTCAGCGCATTGAATAATGTGGATTTACCAACATTAGGCAAACCAACAATTCCGCATTTAAATCCCATGACAGTTACCTTTTATTGACTGGCCTGAAAAGTATGTAGGCGATTTTGAGCTTTGCTCAGGCCATCTTTGAATAAAATATCCAGGCAACGAACCGCTTCATCGATTGCGTCATCAATGTGTGCCTGCTCAGTTTTAGGGGGTTTACCTAAAACATAGCCGGTGACTTTATTTTTATCACCAGGATGGCCGATGCCGATTCTTAATCGATAGAAATTTCGATCATTGCCTAATTTACTGATTGTGTCTTTAAGGCCGTTATGACCACCATGTCCGCCTCCCTGCTTTAATCGGGCTGTTCCGGGAGCGAGATCCATTTCATCATGTGCAATGAGGATCTGTTGCGGTTCAATCTGATAAAAGTTAGCAACAGCAGCAATTGCTTTTCCACTCAGGTTCATGAATGTGGTAGGAATAAGAAGACGAGTGTCTTGTCCGGCGAGTGTTAAACGACCAGTATACCCAAAAAATTTAGCTTGTGGTTGCAGTTTGCCCTGGTAACGACGAGCCAGTTCATCAATGAACCAGACACCTGCATTATGCCGTGTATGAGTATATTCGGGGCCCGGATTTCCCAGGCCCACGATTAAGCGAATTGAATTCGCCACGATTATTCAGCAGCTGGAGCCGCTGCGTCATCTTCTTCTGTAGGTGCAGCAGCAGTTTCTTCGTCTTCATCAGCTACGATGCTACCACGTTCAGTTCCGGCAGAAACCAATACGAGGTCATGTTCAGCACCTTTCGCTAATGCAGTTGAAGTCACACCTTCTGGCAGGGTGATTTCAGATAAGTGAATTGAACCGCCATTTTCAAGTTTTGCAACGTCAATAGCGATGAATTCAGGCAGATCTTTAGGCAGACAGCTGATTTCGATTTCAGTTTCGTGGTGGTGAATAATAGCACCTTCAGAAACAGCAATACTTGTTTCACTATTGAGGTAGTGAACAGGAACTGTTGTAGTTACAGTTTCAGTTGCACTAACACGCAAGAAGTCGATATGAGTGATTTTTGGTTTAAAAGCATGGCGCTGCATATCTTTAACCAAAACATCAACAGATTCATTACCAATTTTCAGTTCGTGGATCTGTGAATAGAATGCTTCATTTTCCTGAGCCTGGATCACTTTGTTGTGATCTAAAGCAACAGAAATAGCATCTTTACCCGCGCCATAAACGATGGCAGGAATTTTATCTTCGCGGCGTAGGCGGCGGCTCGCACCTTTCCCCAAGTCACTACGAAGCTCGGCATTCAATATAATTTTAGACATTAATATGTTCTCCAAAAAATAAAAGCTGGCCTTCACTCGCGACCAAGTGAAAACCCGTACCCTTTAAAAGGCGCGCTATTCTAACACCTGATATAAAACAGTGCCAATAAAAAACGCCCTGAAAAAGGCGTTTGGTAGATTCAGCAATCCAGATTTAGAACATTGCTGAAATAGATTCTTCATTGCTGACACGGCGGATTGCTTCTGCCAATAAAGGGGCCAGAGATAGCTGACGCACCTTGCCCAGTTTTTTGATAGCAGGGCTAAGTGGAATTGAGTCAGTGATTACGACTTCATCGATGACCGAATTAGTAATGTTTTCAGCAGCTTTACCTGAGAAGACAGGGTGAGTTGCATAAGCGAAGACGTTTTTAGCGCCTTTTTCTTTTAATGCTAATGCAGCCTGACACAGTGTGCCGCCGGTATCGATCATGTCGTCAACCAGAATACAGTCACGGTCATTGACATCACCTATGATATTCATGACCTGAGCAACGTTTGCACGTGGGCGGCGTTTATCGATGATGGCTAAATCAGCATCATTTAGCATTTTAGCTACAGCACGGGCCCGGACAACACCACCGATATCAGGAGAAACGACTACCGGTTGATCTAAATCTTTTTCAAGAATATCGTCGAGCAATACAGGGCTACCAAATACATTATCGACAGGAACATCAAAAAATCCCTGAATTTGTTCAGCATGCAGGTCGACAGTCAATACCCGATCAACCCCAACGCTTGAGAGGAAATCGGCGACAACTTTTGCAGTAATAGGAACACGGGCTGAACGGGGACGACGATCCTGACGGGCATAACCAAAATAAGGCATCACCGCAGTGATTCGCCCGGCAGAAGCTCGGCGCATGGCGTCTACCATAACGATCAACTCCATTAAGTTATCGTTAGTTGGCGCGCAAGTTGACTGAATGACAAAAATATCCCCGCCTCTAACGTTTTCATTTATTTCGACACTAATCTCGCCATCGCTGAAACGACCAACTGCGATGTTCCCTGGTTTGGTGTATAGACGGTCAGCAATGCTATGGGCGAGTTCAGGTATGGCGTTACCTGCAAAAATCTTCATATCGGGCACGGTAAAAATACCTCGGTTGTGTGTTGCCGTTGATGGATGGTTCGAGCAAGGAATGATTGTTTTCACCGCGTTAGCCTATTAGTTGTTGATGCAAAGGCGAGCGGTTGAGTCCCCGGCAGATTCTAGCGGAAAACTCCGCCGGGCAGTGCTTGGCAGCAGCCCTGGCCGTATGTTCATCCGTGAAAGGCGCAAAAATACAACTGCCGGTACCAGTCATTCTCGCTGGCGCGTATTCTACCAACCACTGTAAAGCCTGTGCAACCTCAGGATAGTTCTTTACCACAATTGTTTGGCAGTCGTTTCGGGTTTCGTTGTAATTAAATTGCGTTAGATCAAGTTTTGGAGTGTCCCGGGGGAGATCTGGATTACAGAAGATTTCAGCTGTTGAGACAGAGACTTTGGGAGCGAGTAAAAGATACCATGGCTCGTCGATAGTTGCCATAGTCATGATATCGCCAATACCTTCAGCAAAAGCTGCCTGACCAAAAATAAAAATAGGGACATCGGCTCCCAGTTTTCGTCCAATTGTGGCAAGCTCGGATAACGGTAAATCGAGCTTCCACAATTGATTGAGTACCATAAGTGTTGTGGCTGCATCAGATGAACCACCACCGACCCCGGCGCCCATCGGTAATTTTTTAACTAACTGAATTTGCGCACCTTGTTGAGTATAGCTATAACTTTTTAGCGCATGGGCTGCTTTGACAATTAAATTGTCGGATGTATTGATATCGGCCATATCTGTTGTGAATTCGATCGGGCCACAAGGGGTCGCATCAATTGCAATTTCATCTGCAAAGTCAATGAATTGAAAAAGTGTTTGTAGCTCATGATAGCCATCATCGCGCCGACCATTAATATGTAAAAACAGATTGAGTTTACCGGGGGCTAAATAACGATTTGTTTCATCCATAGAAAGTTAATCCAACTGCCACTGATTAATGAAAACTTTGATTCGGACATCGCCGTGTACTGCGGTTAGCCTGCTCGGCAGAATATAACGCCCAACTTTTTGATAACGCTGATATGTGATGTGCCAGCCATCGTGACTGGTCAGATGTCGAATACGTTGTTGCTTATTCAATTGGTAAGAGGCATCAACAGGTAACCCCTGTAACCAGTTTGGGAGACGGTTAATGGGTAATTTCCAACCCGTTAGTTCATGAAACAACTCGGTTGCGTCAGGCCCCAGATAGGTTTTCCCATTCGTATCAATTGTGGCATTTTCAGGGCGGATTCTGGCATTTAACAGCTGATGGCCAAATGGCCCACTGAGAACTAGATGATCACTACCGGACTGATGGTTCCAGTACAGGCTGGCACTATGGCGTTGTTTGGGAGTGAAAAAGGCGATTTGTCCTGTGACTTGCCAGTGGGTTAACTGTTTGAGCTGAGCTTGTTGAGTTTCCCATGAGCCTTGACTGAGCGGCGGTACGGGTGCAGCGCATCCTGCGAGTATAAGTATTGTGATTGTGATAAGCAGATATCGAAACAAAATAACCTCTGGTTAGATGGGCTGATAAAGCAAGGTCTGAATGAATCGATGACCGACTGCCTTTCAATTAGCCGGGCTTTCCCTTACAATTAGCTGTTTACATCATATCGTGTATTAGAGCTAGAAACCATAGTCGATGAGCTTGCTGGCATTAGGAATGAATCATACGACGGCATCTGTGGAGCTGCGAGAGCGAGCCGCGATCGATGCCGGACAAATAAGTTGTGCGTTGACCGAGTTACAAGAGCATTTTCATAGCCATTCAGTCATTGTTTCAACTTGTAATCGGACAGAGCTGTATATTCATAGTCATGAAGGTAATCCGGATCTTATCATTCACTGGCTTGCTGAATTTAAGCATGTTGATGAAGATGTTTTACGTCAGGCTTTGTATGTTCATCATGGCTCAGAGGCTATGCGCCATTTGATTCGTGTTGCTGCGGGGCTGGATTCTATGGTGATTGGTGAGCCGCAGATTTTAGGACAGGTTAAACAGGCCTATGCTGAGGCCAGAGAAGTCGGTGTCATTGGCCCTGTATTGGAGCGCTGTTTTCAACGTGGGTTTGCTGCTGCAAAATTAGTTCGTACCGAAACCGAAATCGGAACTAATGCAGTTTCGGTGGCATTTGCGGCGGTAAGTCTGGCGAAGCGAATTTTTGCCGATTTAGCCGGTGCTCGGGTTCTATTAATCGGTGCAGGAGAAACAATCGAGCTGGTCGCGAAGCATTTATTAGATCAGGGCGTAACTCAAATCACAGTGGCTAACCGGACAATTGCCAGAGCTCAGACATTGGCTAATCAGTTTGATGGCCAGGTGATTACCTTAAATGAAATCCCTGATGTTTTACACGAAGCAGACATTATTATCGGTTCAACAGCCAGTCCATTGCCGATTATCGGTAAAGGAATGGTTGAACAAGCCATGCGTAAACGCCGTCACCATCCTGTTTTTATGGTTGATATTGCCGTACCGCGGGACATTGAACCTCAGGTAGCAGATTTGCGTGATGTTTATTTATATACAGTGGATGATTTGCAAGGCATTATTGAGCAGAATCTTGCACACAGACGCGAAGAAGCTAGCCATGCCGAAGTGCTCATTGAGGAGCAGGTTGAAGAGTTTATGGCTTGGCTGCGTTCTCTGGAAACTGTTGATACCATTCGGCATTACCGTCAGCATTGTTATGCCATGCGTGATGAACAGGTACAAAAAGCATTAGAATTACTCGCCAATGGCCATCCTCCTGAAGAAGTGATGAATGAACTGGCATTCAAATTAACTAACAAATTGATCCATGCACCGACACAGGCACTGAATACGGTAGCCAGAGAAGGGCGCTTTGATCATTTAGAAATTATTCGGCAAGCCCTTGGCTGTCCGGCGAAAAGTCAGTTTTAAAGACGTATCCTCGATGAGGTTAAGCCATGTTTAACGCCATCATATTACTGAGCTTACCTTAGACTGGCTGACTATTATTTTTTTAGAGATAGACATGAAATCATCGGTATTATCCAAACTTGAAACATTAAAAGAGCGCTATGAAGAAGTTCAGGCGTTATTAGCAGAGCCTGAAGTCATTAGTGATCAAGAACGGTTCAGGGGATTAACGAAAGAATATTCACAACTTGAAGGCGTTGTGAAATGTTTTGAATCTTATCAGCAGGCTGAAGAAGACCTTCAGGCGGCTCAGGAGATGCAAGATGACAGTGACCCGATGATGCGGGAAATGGCCAGTGAAGAGATTGCCGATGCTAAAGCAACACTGGAGCGTCTTGAAGATGAATTACAGCTTTTACTGTTGCCTAAAGATCCTAACGATGAACGCAATGTTTTTTTAGAAATTCGGGCCGGGGCTGGTGGTGACGAAGCAGCTATTTTTGCCGGGGATTTGTTCCGTATGTACAGCCGCTATGCAGAGCACCGGGGATGGCGTGTTGAAGTGGTCTCCTGTAATGATGGTGAACATGGAGGTTATAAAGAGCTGATTGCTAAAATCAGCGGTGAGAAAGTGTATGGTGAGATGAAATTCGAGTCAGGTGGTCACCGGGTTCAACGTGTTCCTGAAACCGAATCTCAAGGGCGAATTCATACATCGGCCTGTACGGTTGCGATTATGCCGGAAGTCCCGGAAGCTGAAGCGATTTCAATTAATCCGGCGGATCTTCGGGTAGATACATTCCGGGCATCTGGTGCCGGTGGGCAGCATATTAACAAAACTGACTCGGCGGTGCGTATTACGCATATTCCAAGTGGTTTGGTCGTTGAATGTCAGGATGAGCGTTCACAGCATAAAAACCGTGCCAAAGCGATGGCTGTTTTATCGGCGCGTTTACAGGCCGCTGAGGATGAAAAACGTCGTGCAGAAGAAACCAGTATGCGCCGTGAGCTGGTTGCCAGTGGCGATCGCAGTGAACGGATCCGCACTTATAACTATCCGCAGGGTCGGGTTAGCGATCACCGTATCAATCTGACTTTGTATCGTCTGAATGATGTGATGGAAGGTGAATTAAGTGCCCTGATTGATCCAATCATGCAAGAATATCAGGCGGACCAATTAGCCGCCCTGGCTGAAAATGACTAAGCAGCAATACTGCATCGGGCAGGCTTTATCACAAGGTGTTGCACAACTAAATAACAGTGATTCACCGTTGTTGGATGCGCGTGTTCTTCTGGCATTTGTATTGAATCAGTCGACGACCTACCTGCTGACCTGGCCTGAACGATTGATTGCTGATGAGCCATATCAACAGTATCAGCAGTTGCTAAGGCGTCGACAGGTTGGTGAACCGATTGCCTACCTGACCGGTGAAAAAGAGTTCTGGTCATTATTGTTTGAAGTTTCACCGAGTACCCTGATTCCTCGTCCTGATACTGAAGTGCTGGTTGAACAGGCACTGGAAAAACTAATTCCCGGTCAGTCTGTCCTTGATCTGGGAACCGGGACAGGAGCAATTGCTATTGCCATTGCGCATGAATGTCCGGATGCACAGGTAACCGCAGTTGATTTACGCGATGATGCACTAGCGTTGGCAGAAAAAAATGCGCAGCGTCATCATGTTCATGTACAACTGCAACAATCATCTTGGTTTGATCATTTGCAGGGGCAGCAGTTTAACCTGATTGTTAGTAATCCGCCCTATATCGATGCCGAAGATCTGCATTTACAAGAGGGTGATGTACGCTTTGAACCTCACTCAGCTTTGATTGCAGATGAAGCTGGGTTTGCTGATTTACACATGATTATTGATGGGGCTCCTGCTCATTTATATGACGGTGGCTGGTTGATGCTTGAACATGGATACCAGCAGGCCGGACATGTCGGCGAGTTGATGCAACAGGCAGGTTTTGATTCGATACGAACGCAGTGTGATTATGCTGGTCTTGCGCGGGTTACCATGGGGCATTATCAAAAAAGGAAATAAAATGAATAACCTATTGGATGGCTTACAGATTGCCTGTCTGGTTATTTTGATGGGACAGTGGTGGTTGCGACTACTGTGGTCTGATGCAGAGGCTTTATCTATTAATTGGGTTAAAGTCGAAGCCGGGTTATTATTGTGCTTTATTGTTTTAAGTACTTGGGGAGCGTTGTTGTTTGGGCTAAAACCGTGGTTTGAACCCTGGTATGCCGAGCAATTGATTGCTCTGATGGTCGGAATCGGACTGATGCAGATTTGTTTAAAGCGCTATCAGAAGAAGTTTTTACGCATTATTATAGGCATTGGCGTATGCGGCTGGCTGGCCATGGCCGCCAAAGCCGGTATTCACCATCAACCCATTTGGTTCAACTAGGAGAGTATCACCTTGTTATTTGAAGCTCTTGCTCTGAATGAGGAGTTATCCGGGCGCGAATCTCAAAGCTGTCATCATCAATTGTTTAATTGGTGGTGTCAATGGGTGAATGAGTATGCCCTGGCCTCAACACCCCAAGCGCGGCTGGAACAGCTCGTGACGTTGGTTTATCAAAAACTTAGTTTCTGTGGTAACTGGAAGAATTTTTTTAAAAGTGATAATGTCTATCTTGATAAAGTCATTGAAAACCGTATGGGAACATCTGCATCGCTTGCTTTAGTGATTAGCTATTTTGCCAAAAAATTTGACCTGAAGGTCGATATGCTCAATATACCTGGATGCTTTGTTTTATGTTTCCAGGCGGACAAATCTTACTATTTCGACCCGTTTTCCGGTGAGTTTCTGAGTCTTCATGAAGTGGAATTAAAACTTCGGGGGTACAAAGGGGACCTGGCCCGGTTGGGGCCTGAGTATCTGCAACCACTGACTCAACAGGAGATCTTGATCCGCTGGTTGTCGGCACTCAAAAGTGCGTTAATCCGTGAAGATCAATATGAAGTTGCTCTGCGGGTTTCTCAGGCATTGTTACGGTTTAACCCTGAAGACCCGCATGAAATGCGTGACCGGGGTTTTTTGTTTCAACAACTCGATTGCGCAAATGTCGCTATTCACGATTATGAGTATTTTATTGAGAAATGTCCGAAAGACCCGGTTGCTGATCTTTTGAAAATTCAAATCAGAAGTCTGGCACAAGAGCCTACAACGATTCATTAGGGAGTGTTGATGTTTGGTGGCTGAGCTTTGTTCAGATGAAATGCGTATTGGCTGCAATAAAGTACAAAATGCGTTGAAATGAACCTTCAGAGTAGCAGTTGATTTAAAAATACCGCCAAAGGTCAACCCCATTGGGTTATCGTTTTTTTGTGATGATATTGTGGGCCAAAATCAACAGCCCTTAAGGTAGAGAAAGCAATGCGAACCAAACAAGTTCAGGTGAACGAATTAACCATCGCCAATAATAAACCATTTACGCTATTTGCCGGGATGAATGTTCTTGAATCCCGTGATTTAGCAATGCAGATAGCTGAGCACTTTGTTAAGGTGACCGAAAAGCTTAACATTCCTTATATTTTTAAAGCGTCTTTTGACAAAGCAAATCGTTCATCAATTCATTCTTATCGTGGGCCCGGTCTTGAAAAAGGTTTGAAAATTTTTGAAGAAATTAAAAACCAGTTTAATATTCCGGTGATTACCGATATTCATGAACCACAACAAGCTGCGGCTGTTGCTGAAGTCGTCGATGTTATCCAGTTACCGGCATTTTTGGCTCGCCAGACAGACCTCGTGTACGCAATGGCACAAACTAAAGCAGCTATTAATATTAAAAAACCTCAGTTTTTAAGCCCGTCACAGATGAAAAATGTAGTCGATAAGTTTGTTGAATCCGGGAATGAGAATCTGATCCTCTGTGAACGCGGTAGCAATTTTGGGTATGACAACCTGGTTGTAGATATGCTCGGCTTTGATGTGATGAAATCATGTTGTGGGCAACGTCCGGTTATTTTTGATGTAACGCATGCATTGCAGTGTCGAAGTGCACTAGGTGAAGCATCCGGTGGTCGTCGTGAACAGGTATTATCGCTTGCTCGTGCCGGGATAGCGGCTGGGCTGGCTGGGCTGTTCTTAGAAGCGCATCCTGATCCGGCGAATGCCCGTTGTGATGGCCCAAGTGCTTTACCGTTGGCAAAACTTGAACCTTTCCTTGAGCAGATTAAAGCACTTGATGATTTGATTAAATCATTTACGCCGGTCGATACCTCACACTAGTTCTATAATAGAAAAAGTTTATTTGTCTTTTCTGGTTTTACCTGGGTCGATTGTTTCGTCAGGTAAAATCAGTTTGTGATAATAATCATGCCCTGGTTTGTTTTGAGGTTGTAAAGTCGATATTGAACTTGTTTTCTTTTTGAATTTTTTGATGTTAAAGCCCGCATTGGAGTGATTAAACTGCTCTTCGGATAAAATAAGGTCTACTGTTGTGGGCCGCTTTTGGGCCAGTCGCTATTTTTTGTTTTATGGCTTTTATTTAATGTGCAAAAACATAAGGATAGGTTGGGATATATTCTATTTTATGTTGTTATGTCACAATAGAGCTGCCAAAATGAACATAACTATCTGATCTGCCTTGCGTGTGGCGTAGATAAGGTCTCGTACAAGATAAACAGGACTTTTATGACTCGAACCTTTTTACTTAGCCTTATGATGTTACTCATACTAAGTGGTTGTGCCAAACACAGTGGTCAGCCGAAAACAATTGTTTTAGCGACCCCTTTACAAATTAGCTACCACTCAGAAGCCACTCTGGTGCGAATAGGGCAGTTAATCGATTCAGACCAGTATAAAGACGATCAGCTCTCTCAGCTCTATTATGAGCGAGGGGTTATGTTCAGCCGGATGGGGCTGGGCGCGATGGCCCGGTTAGATTTTAGTCGGGCCATTCATATTACTCCGGATTTTGCTCCGGCTTATGATTTCTTGGGATTGTATTATCTTAGTCGTGAAGAGTTCGATAACGCCTATGAAGCGTTCGATTCTTCAATTGAGCTTGATCCTAATTTTTCTTACGCTTATTTTTCAAGAGCTGTTGCCCTTTATTACGGGCATAAGTACCGGCTTGCCGCAAAAGATATTCGTCGCTATCAGTCACTTATTCCTGACGACCCTTATCGCAGTGTGTGGTTATATCTTATCGAGATGAAAATCAATCCGGAAAAAGCGAAGCAACATTTATTAGAAACGTATAAGGCTCACAGTCAGAGTCATGACTGGGGATGGCAAATTGTTGCATTACTGGCTGGTCAATTATCGGATCAAGATTTTATCCATCAGGCGGGTTACAGTCAGAATAATCGGCAATTGGCTGAACAGCTTTGCGAAGCCTATTTTTATCTGGGCAAGAAAATGCAAATCGAACACCGTGATTTGCTGGCCCGCAGCTACTTTAAACTCTCTGTGGCCAATAATGTTTATTCATATGTTGAACATCGACTCTCTTTGTTGGAGTTACGTATGGATAGTGAGCGAAAAGAGATGCAACCCAGGGAGCTTTAACTCCCAGGGGGGGCTAAACGTTTTTGATTCCTGCCAGTTGATGCCAGTAACCATTCACGTCGTTTTCAAGTGGCTGGTATTTACCTGCCTGAGCGCGAATAAACTGCTGTAATGCATCCGCGGTATGCTGATAAACCGGGCTTATCCGTAACACATCAACCAGCCCCTGCATCGATTCTTGATCATTACATAAGTTATAGCACTGGCCTGATTGGGTCTGGATCCCATTTAGAACAAATACCGGTTGCTCTTCCTGACTGAGAACTTCCCGGCCATTTGGATAGTCTTTACAACATAGCTCACATTCATCTTTACTGCGATGTAGTGAACGAGCGGTAAAGCACCGGGCTGAGTACGCTAACGGTAGATAGCCATAACCAAAAACTTCGACTTCAAATTGTTGGCGAGTCTGATAGGGGAGCTCTGTAAGCAATCCCTGTAGCCAGTCGTGTGATAATTCAACCGGCATAACCCAGCGTTTCATGCCTTGTTTTAGCATCAGCTTTAATGCGCTGGCATTATAGATATTGATTGCCGGGCCACAGACAAAAGGGAGCTGGCGTTGATATAATAACTCAATGGCTCCGACATCATTGGCCTCGACCATGAATTCGCCATTATCGCAGTAACGCTCTAACTCTTTGACCTCTGAAGGAGCTTGTAAAAGCGCCTGAGTTGACAGAACTACCTGTTTCCCGTGAGATGTGAGTTGGCGGGCTAACTCCATCCAGTCGGCAATTTTAAGCTCACGCCGCTTAGCACAAACCGCTTCGCCCAAATAGATAATAGATGCATCACTTTGAGCCATCTCCTGATAAAAATGTTCCAAAGTTGCCTTAGGCCAAAAATATAATACCGGGCCGATTGCATATTGCATTGATTATTCCTTACTGCCAGTTTCGATAGTAGGCACCGAGTGTCGTTTGTCGCCCTTCACTGAGTTGACCTAACTCATCCATTCCCTTCGCCTGATAATGGTTGGGATCTGCCATAAAACGATCAATGGCGGCACGCCATATTCGAGTGACCTGATGGACATAAGCCGGGCTTCGCTGACGGCCTTCGATCTTCACCGATGAGATATTGGCTGCGAATAATTCAGGGAGAATTTCGAGAGTATTCAGACTGGTTGGCTCTTCAAGCACATGATAACACGTGTTATCGACTTTAAAGCGGCCTTTGCATAATGTGGGATAACCGGCGGATTCGTGTTCCTGATAGCGATCAATTAACACATCATTTAACCGACATTCTAAGTTAGAATCGTTTTGTTGCCAGCGGACAAAACTTGCAGGTGAGCAGGCCCCTACTGTGTTGGGTGATTCCCCGGTTAAATAAGAAGAGAGATAACAACGCCCTTCAGCCATAATGCACAGGCTGCCAAATGCAAAAACTTCCAGCTCGACGTTTTTACATAATTTAGCCAGTTGTTTGACCTGGTGAATCGACAAAACCCGGGGCAGAACGACCCGGCGAACCTGAAAATTCCGTTGATAAAAATCAATGGCGGCTGTGTTTGTTGCCGAGGCCTGAACTGACAGATGGATCTCAAGCTTGGGGTAGCGGGTTGCTGCATATTCCAGTAAACCGATATCGGCCAGAATGACAGCGTGAGCACCGATATCGACAGCCTGATCAATGGCACTTTGCCAGATCATCTGTTGCCCGGGATGAGCAAACGTATTAATAGCCACATGCAGCTTGCGATGGTGTTCGTGAATATAGCGAGTCGCTTGCTCGAGTTTTTTCCCAGTGAAATTTAACCCGGCAAAGTGGCGGGCATTTGTGGCATCCTTAAAACCGATATAAACGGCGTCTGCTCCAGCATCTACAGCGGCTTTCACGGAGGGCACACTGCCTGCTGGACATAATAACTCCATAATAATCATCATTGAAATCAATAATATTAGCGATTATATGATGTGCTAATTAGACATGTTTTGATTCAGTACAGGTTTTATATTTACCTTTTCAATTAACCTGAATCTTATGAAAAGGATCTTTTTATAGTCATCTATGGTTGCAAAACGTTCAAAATATAATGAGCAGCGAAAGGGGCTATACAATCTATTTTATTTTGGTTGTACACATTCGAGACAAACTGTTTTACTGAGATAAATCAGATTGTTCCCTTATCTTTACCTGCATAAATGATAAATTCGTCTACACTGGACAGGTATCAACAATTAAAGGAGAACACGGTGTCATTGTCACAACAGATCAAACAACAGGTTGTCCAACGGATGCCAGGTTTACTTAAACTACCTGTTAATCTGGTTCCTTTCGCAATGCAGCGCCCCGTATTAGAAATGGCTCTGAACCGGTTACTGGCCGAAGCTGTTGAAGAGGGCGATTTAGATTTTCTGGAAAGCCGGTGGGCGGCCATTCATGTCCGGGATTTAGAAAAACGCTGGTTTATCACCAATCATGCCGGACATTTACAGGTTGCATCTTCTGCGTTGCGCCATGATGTTTGTTTTTCAGGTGATTTAAACGACTTTGTTCTGTTGATGGGGCGCCAGCAAGACCCTGATACCTTATTCTTCCAACGCCGTTTAGTGATCGAAGGGGATACCCAGCTGGGGTTAGAGATTAAAAACCTGCTGGATAATATTGACTACGATGACATGCCCAAACTGGTTAGTCAGCTTTTGAGTGTTGCCTCTGAGTGGGTGATGAATGCTCAGGAGCCTGAAACATCATTTACGCCTGAAAAAGCCAAAGCGTAAGTCGACATACACCTTCTGCGAGCATTGTTTTTTGGTAGAAGGTGTCATGAATTAAAATCTAATATTAAGTAACCCCAAATACAGCCTTTTAGTTCATTGTCCCGGTATCTGGTTTTTGCTGTAACTGACCCCGCCGATAGATTAAATTGGCTGTGATGAATTTTCCTTTTTGTTGGAATATTCCTCGCCTGAGGGCTTGTTCAATAATGTAAATAATTGAGTCAGGCGCGACATTATCTAAGAAGCCAACATCAACCTTTGCGTGTAGCTCTGCGCTGGTATTTTGCAATAATAGGGCATTGTCCAGTCTGGAAAAACTAAGTGCAGTCGGTTCGATATCCAATGAGGTGCGCATCTTCAGCGAATCTTTTCCGCTATGTAAAACCAACGGATTAATATGAATATTAAACCCATGTGCCAGCAGAGGCCCTAACTGTTTTTGCCAGTTCGCACTGGGAGTTGAGATTTCGCCAAGATGGCTGATGGCATTGGCATAGGCTTGCATCACCATTTGGGTTGTAATGTTCTCAAGATCATATGAAAGACCTTTATTAGACCAGTGGACCTTATTAATCTGCAATTGATTATGATACGTGGCAAGCGGTGTTCCAGGGGTGACCTGGCTTGATGCGGTTAAACCATGTAGTTTAAACTGGTTGACTGGTGAGTGATAACCGAGCATACCCAGCTTGATTTGATAATCACTTTGATTAATCCGGTGAGCGTTGTCACCAAACAAGGCATACTGAGATGTTGATTTGAGCACAAAATTTTGAATATGAAATACTTGATCCTGATAATTAGCGAGTAAAACCTGATTGTTGACATGTCCGGGGGTCGCCGTGGTTGTTAGTTTGAGCTGGCTGAATAATGCGTTAGTTCCCAGATAATGATGAATGCCACGCATAGAAAAGGGAAAGAGATGCCAGCGCCACTGGCTTTTGAACAACGATTTGTGATCGATTTTAAGTCGCATTGAAGGCCCCAGCCCCCAATGATGATTCAGGATCGTTACCATATAATCCCGATTACCAAATCCTTTAACCTTAAGCTGTTCACGGCTGTTAAGATAACCCCAATTGTACTGATGACTTTTAATCTGATAACCCGATTGATTAATAAGTTGCACATCTAATCGATGAGCAACCCATCCGTTGAGCACTGGCATTAAAGCAACAATGATAATGACCACCAACAGTGGCCAAATCCAAAAGCGGCGTAACATAAACTGTTTCCCTACAGTGTCATGACTGATTAGCTTTTATCAGACTGAAAAAGCGATCCGTGTAATACGACAAATTTTTCCAGTAATTGTTCTTCGGTTTCCTGATGGTCAGGATCGACGATAATACAATCAATTGGACAAACCTTCATACAGGTTGGTTCAGGATAATGCCCCTGACATTCGGTACAACGATTCGGGTCAATCTTGGTCAATTCCCCATCGAACGAAATAGCCTGGTTAGGGCACTCAGGTTCGCACATGTCGCAATTGATGCAATTATCTTTAATTAGTAAGGCCATATCAAGTGTTTACTGTAAAAAACCATAAAATATCAATAAATTAACGTTTTTCTGATAGGTTACTCTATATTACAGCCGATCAGATGAAATAACGCTTTTTTCCGCCCGTTTTCCTATTCCCGTACCACAAATGCATACCACACCCCTAAAATTGTGGTATAAAAAAGGGTAGTGTGTAACATTCAATTTTATACCAATGATTTTAAGGACTTGCCATGCCCAGGGGCGTACCACAAGGACAAAAAATAGACAAATCGAGTGATTATCAATCAGCTTTGGCCCAATGGGAGCAGTTTAAACCTCCCTATGGCAGTTCACACATAAAAAATTGTGGTACGGCTGCGAAAATCATACTTGATCATACAGGTCAACGCCGCTTAGAGAAATATGAAACGAGTACTTTTTTACGTATTGTTTTTAGCTCAACGGGGATGATCACCATCTATTCCCGGTTTCCTAAAAAAATGGGCTTAAAAAACCGTAAATTAGGGACATGGCCAGAATTATCCTTACAATTAGCAAGAGAAAAAGCCGCCGCTTTAGCGGCCGGTGGGTTGCGCTCAGATGCGATTGAACAAGTGTTAGCGGCTTATCAAGAAGATTTGCAGCAACGTGTTCAACGAAACCGGCTTTCTCCCAATAGTTATTACACCTATAGCGTTCGAATTAAACACATTCATAAGGCATTTGTTGAGCGTGAAGTGTTTGCTGATGTGACATATCAGCGATTAATTGAAGTGATTGATCATTGGATCCAGACTGAGTCAAATAATCAGGCTTACGAGCTATTTGGCGAGTTACGCAGAGTGTGGGAATGGGCCAGCCCCATTTATGCCAATGGCCATAATGTTGCGGCGGCTATTCCTGCCGGTTATGTGTCACAGCGTGTTGAACGGCCTTTGCCGACACGTCTTTATACTGATATTGAATCGATTGCCCAGCTTTGGATCAATGTGGCCGGGTGTACCTCTGTTCATCAGAAAAACGCAGTGCGTTACATGATTATTTATGGCCTGCGCCCTATTAATGTGGTGGATCTTAAATGGGAATGGGTGGCTGATGATTTGAGTGAAATTGTTTACCCTGCGGGCATTCCCGGGTTACGGGGAGCCATGAAAACCAATAAAGAATTTCGAATCCCTGTAACTGATGCGGCCCGTGAGATTTTACTGGAGCAGAAACAGTGGGCTCAGTCGGTACCCAATGCCAATAGAGACTATGTATTTTTACAGCCACGTGACCCATCACGCCCGTTTTCAAAGCGCAGCCTTGATAAAATCATTAAAGCTCGCAGCCCAGAAGGCGCTGTGAAAGGGATCAAACACGATGGCACGATTAAAGGCAGTGCTGGTGCATTTAATACCATGTGCCGGAAATTCTTAAAATCAAATGTGATGGCACAAATGCGACGCCAGGGTTATTCACGGGCCGATACCCGAGAGATCAGTAAATTATGCATGCATCATAGTGATAAAGAACGAGACCCAATGGCAGAGCACTATGATTTTTTAGACGAGATCACTCATGAAGAGATGGAACTGAAACGGATTGCCTTTAATGCGCATGAACAGAGCATTTTATCGCAAGTGGCAATATCGCGTGATTGAGAGTATCAAATCATCTGATTTGATACTTTTGATAGATAAATTGAATAACATGATGAATTCAGGGGTGGTTTTTTCGAATATTTCGAATATTGACATTTTCGAATATTTCGGATAATATCGAAGTATACAGATTTGGATAGTCTGAAACCTGAATTAGAGAGAAATACGATGAATACTGCTGCAAAATTGCCAACCGCTGAAGAAATTGCACTGGCTAAGCTTGGTAGTCAAGAGTTGTCAGCCGTTATGGAAACCAATGGCGAAGCTCAAAAGATTCATGTTATCGATAAGTCTGGTAAGACTCACGAAGTCACTATTCCATCAAGTGCATTAAATATGATGATTGAGGTACTTACTCAATTAGGTCAGGGTAACTCTGTTAGCATTACACCTATTAATGCGGAACTCACAACGCAAGAAGGTGCTGACATGCTAAATATGTCTCGCCCTACATTTATTAAACTCCTCGATACTAAAGAGATTCCGTTTAGTCGCACTGGCAACCGTAGGAAGGTGGCCTATGCCGATCTTATGGAATACAAGAACCGTTTAGAAGAGAACAGACTAGCTTCTCTTGCTGAACTATCCGCATTAGACCAAGAAATGGATATGGGATATTAATGACATCATACACGGTAATTTTAGACGCATGTGTTATGTATCCAGCTCCACTTCGCAGTTACCTAATGTATTTGTCCAACACTGGGTTATTCAGAGCGCGATGGACAGAGCAAATACATGATGAATGGATTCGAAATCTTCTCAAGAACAATCCAGATGCAAATCCTATGCGGCTAGACAGAACCAAGCAATTAATGAACGCTCATGTACCTGACTGCTTGGTTGAAGGTTATGAGCCATTGATTAATGGTTTAACCTTACCAGACGTTGATGATAGACACGTTGTTGCGGCTGCTATTAAAGGACAAGCGGAGTCTATCATTACCTTCAATCTAAAAGACTTTCCTTCAACGGAGCTTGAACCGCTGGGTCTGTCTGCAATACACCCAGATGAGTTCTTATGTGATATGTTTGAGCTGGATAGCAGTGCTTGCGTTAAAGCCGCCCAGCAACAGCGAGGTTCGTTGAAAAGGCCACCAATGAGTCCAGATGAGTTTTTGGCTTGCCTGCAAAAGCAGAAGCTTCCAAGTTTTATCTCAAAGTTAAAGAACTTTAAGCTTATGCTTTAATAGAAATAGTTGTTGTAAACAAGATCGCCAAGCGCATTCTAATCCAATAAGTTCAGAATCGCTTGGTAATCATGCAAGATAGAAAGTGGAGTAAAAATGCTGGAACAAAACCGCCATTTGGCGGTTTTTGGTCAATGAGCTTGGCATTTTTCAATGAAAGCCAAGATATGCGTTCGGCGGTAAAACACTTTGCGATGCGTCAGCCTGATAGGGGCCAGCAGTTTGCGATAGCGATGAGTGTTGGTCCAAACCCACAAGGTTTTGCGATGGATATCTAACATTCTGCACACTTCTTCGGGTTTTATTAAATCTTCATCAATTGTTCTGGGTAAGCTCATGCTGCCTCCTTCTCATTTTCAATTTGCTTTTCAAGACTGACTGTTTGCCCTTGGCGCATACCTTCTGTATAGGCGTCTTCTTCGTCTCGCGATGGCCTTCGTCTTTTTTGATGTTTAAGCGGATTCAATTTGCCAAAGTGGTTTGTAATGAGTTCTTTTTTTAGTGGTACAAGCGCTGTTCCGGTATCGTTTACGAATGTTTTCTTGCGTTCTTCTGTGATTTGCAGCGCCCGTAATTGGACTTGTTCGGAAAAACCAACACGAAAGAAATTTCTGTTAGATGCACCTGTAATTCCTGAACTTTTTAACTGACGTTCACAGGCTTCGACTAAGTAATCCATTGTCAGTTTTGCCACGATTGCGTCTGCCTTAAACCCTTGAAAAAAATATTGGACATAAGGAGCCCTTGAAACAGCTCCCACACAGTCATTGAGAATTGCTGCCGATGAACTTAATTTGAGTAGCCATTGCTTGCGAACAGAGCCGGTCATGTTTGCTTTTGTTTCTAAAAATTGGTTGCCTGCTTTACTTTCAATATCTGCTTTCGAAAGTTGATATTTATCCATTAAAGCTCTGGCTCGTCTTGCTGCGATCAGCGCTTCATTGGGTGTCGATGTATCCGCAGCCATTGCAAGCAGCTTTTGAATTTTGCTGATTACTTTATCGAGCTGATTTGATGATTCCGTCATGCCTTCAATCCTTTTTATCTTTGTTCATTGATGTGCCATGCCAGGTAAAATATGGCGATAATCATTAATGTGGCTGTCATTTTTGATAAGCCTCATCGGTAGGTCGGGTAAGGTCGTGAATGCGTACCCGATGCAAAGTGTGCCAACACTTGGCGCTTCCTTTAAAAAGACCGCCGGGAGCATCTTTGCAACACCCTTCAGGCAGTTGGTGCCCGCAGTGTGGGCATTTGCCTAGCTTTTCGCTGATCTGCGGCAGTTCATCGAATACGCGGTGGATCAGTGCTTCTACCGTGTCTTGCGTGTTGTCGTAGTTGTGCTCTACGCCTTCGGGGTAGCTAAAGAAGGTACGAAGCGCATCTAGTCGCTCTATATCTACGGGGTAGAGCTTTAAGCGAAGCTCTGTGACGCCTAACGCTTTCTGTTTTTGCCGATGGGCTTGCTGGCGTTTACGAGCCAGTTCCCGTTGATTGTGTTCCATTGCCGTTGTCCTTAGATTGATGGGCTACGTTGGTCAGGCGTAGCCGGTTGATGATTTACCTCTATGATGTTACTCATACGCTGCGCGATTTGCGGATCTTCTGGGATGGTCAGTCCCGCTGCTCGTAAGCGTGATGTTTCTAGCGTCATGATGCTTTCAAAGGCTGTTATGCGGCCTTCGTACCATTGCGCTTGTTCTGGACGATTTGCTTTGCCTAGCTGCGCCAATTTGCGGTGATCACGTAAATCTTGCATCAGTGTTTGCGCGTACTGTTCAAGTTCCATTGCCCGTTCCTTATGTTGCATGAGTTGCCGCGTTGGTCAGGTGCGGGTATACTCACGGGTGATTCTTTGGTCTTAGATTGAAGTTTCATTGCCCGTTGCCCCTGCTTGGTTTGGTCACCGAGTTTGGGGCAACACCTCATTTCCCTCGATTTCTAATCGTGTTCTCCTCATATTTGTGCTCCAAATTAATACATCTATTTTGATCGCTTTATTCGGGGTATCGGTGCTTCATCTGCTATATCTGCAAGAATTTTTTGAGCTGTCCTACAGTTTCTATAGCTATAAAATGGGTACAGTTAATATATTTAGTTTTCATAATAGGTAAACACAAATAACTTAAAGTAATTAAATGTTAGTGGTTAAAGTTATTAATGTCAACACTAAAAGTTATTAATTAAAGTAGAAAATTAGTAATTTAATTAATTTTGAGTCAGACAAATATTTAGATGAAGGAACTAAATCTATAGTTCCTTAAAAGTGGATGTGCATACGGTTCAATTAAGTCAGCAGGGGGAGCTGATTAGAGGTTTATTCTTTTATATAACTTCCGATCACAACTCCACAAATCTCAATACTTTTATCAAAGAGAGGTTGATAAGCGGGGTTGGGGTTTAGCGGTTTCAGATACTGCTCGCCATACTCGTTTTCAGCGAGTTCTTTAAATGTATGACCTTTATCAGTACGCGCAATTACGCGGTCACCGATTTTAGCAACGCGCAGAGGATCGACAAATATAATTGTTCCCTTAAGATAGCTACGACCAACCGGAGCTGTCATGGAATCACCAACCACCGTCAATGCGAAAGTTTTCTCTGAGGCAGTGGGTTCTGGGCAAAGGATCTTTTCAAACTCATCGACAGGTACTTGGCTGTCATCAGTACAACAAAAGTCACCCGCTCTTACCCAAGACACTATCGGAACCTCTCTATAATTTAATACAGGTCGATAGTTTACTGCTTTGTCATGAAGTTCGGGCTTATCGAGCCATTCTGGTGGATTAATCCCAAATTGTAGCCATTCTGCGGATACACCTAGGACGCGAGTAAAATTCTCCAACCTACGCGGCTGATTTGTTCGTCCTTGCTCGATCTTTGAAATTGTTACTTGTGAAGCATGAACCCGTTCTGCTAGTTCTCTCTGTGACAAGCCAATTCGTTCCCGAGCTATTTTAAATCGATCCTGTAGTTTCATAGTTGTTATTTAATACTAAAAGTAATCATTCATCCAATAACTTTAAAGATTGAATAATCAATTACTTTAAGTTATATTTCTTTTGGTTATCAACGAAAAAAGAGGTATGACATGAGTCTTAAAGCACTTCAACGTTCAATTGATGTATGTGGTGGGCAATCGTCACTCGCTAATAAGATAAACCAGCACAGTGGTGCTGGCACACTCTTGCAGCCGACGAATATTCGAAAATGGGTTCAACTTAAACGTGTCCCAGGCAAATGGGTGTTGAAAGTTGAACAAGCCAGCGGGGTTCCGTGTTGGGAACTTCGACCCGATCTCTATCCCCCAGAACGTTTTCACTCTCAAGTCGCATGAGTTGCAGTGTAGACGCTTTAGCAAAAAAAGGGTGATGGATAAAAATCAACTTATTTAAGGACAAAACAATGCAACCGATTCAAAGTTTAAACAGTGTGACCCGTTACGCGGTGGAAGGGTGGCAAACCGAAGTGACTAAAGAGCTGATTGGTAAACGAATTGCCAGTTATTACCATAAGATGCAATTGAATCATCAGCCAGATTCTCAAGATGATGATTTGTTAAAAGTGCCATGCCCGGCGAACGATCACGACAATATGCAACGGCTTTGGCGATATCTGCTAAAAGATACGGTCCCCGCGAAGGCTAATATTCTTGATTTACTTCCTGCCATTATTGCCGCTTTGCCCATTCAACGGGCAACAGAAGCTCTTAATGTATTTTTGAACCCGCTTGGGTATTCCGTTGCGCATATCGGCTCGGGGGAATGCTCTGTCTCACGTGATTTATTACTGGCTAATTTTGCCAAAGAGGGCAGTGAAGCGATGCAAGCAGTGTTAAAGCTAGGCCCTGAGCCAACCATTGAGCAGCTTTGTGCTTGTTATAAGGAAGTTCAAGAGAGTAAAGGCACACATGGACCGCTTTTGGATTATCTCGAATTGCGGATAGCACTTCACTCAGCAGCATAGGGCAACGGGCAATGAAACTGCAATTTAAAACCATTCAAGGGAAATTATGTTGGGTGCTGACCGAACTCAACCATGTGGAGCTCGTCAGCCGTGACCAAGCTGAACGATTTATCCAGTATCGGAGGGCGTTGTTATGTCGATTAAATTGATGACGCAAGTGTGGGATGCCTCCACGTTTAAAGGCAATACCAAGCTGGTGATGTTATGCCTGGCTGACTTTGCTAATGATGAGGGCCTCTGCTGGCCTTCTATTGCGACGATTGCTAAAAAATGTTCTGTGTCATCTTCCACAGTGAAAGCGCAGATTAGGGATTTGATCCGGGCGGGTTTTTTAAAAGTACAGCAGCGGTTAAAACGCACAGATGAAGGCAAGGTCACCAACGACAGTAATTTGTATCAGATTATTGTGTCGGCGCTTAAACAGGCGGTAGAAACCGGGGGTGAATTTCAACCGGGGTCGAAATCTAACCGGGGGCAGAATACGACCGTACCGGGGGCAGATTCTGGCTACAAACCGTCATTAGATCCGTCAGAAAATAATTATATAAATAACCCTATAGTCCCTTCTTTGCTCAACGAGCTAAACCATTTGCTGTCAGGTCAATTTGATTCTGATGATGCGAAACCATTGCAAAATGCCATAGCGGATTCGTTGAGATCTTCCGGATGGGTTGTCGAACTTGAGCATCAGGTTGCCGATCGTGGTGATGGTCGATGTGGATGTGTTGATTTGTTAGCGAGCAAGGACTCTCAAAAAATTGCGATGGAAATTGACCGCAAGTCACCTCGGAAAAAATCACTCGTCAAATTGAGTCAAGTGGATGCTTTCCCAATCGTTGCGCTTCGTTTGACACCTAATCAGGCTGCCCAAGTCACATGCTCTGACGCGTTAGTTATCGGGACTCTTCATGCTGAGCAAACACCAACAGCACCGAAAAAATTACACAGTGCTACGTCATTCCCTGCTGACTTTGCACTGACCGAATCTATGCGTGAGTGGTACGGCAACCAAGCCGAATTTACTATCCCGATTGAAACTGCTACAGACATGTGGACCGATGCAATGCGGGCTAAAGGGTTTAAATACGTCGATTGGGCCAGTGCCTGGCGGAACGGAATGCGTAAACAAAACCAGTGGGCAGGGCAAGGCTATCAAGGTTCAGGGACACAACGCAGTAATCTCAATAAGCTTCCTAAAATTGGGGATTACGAGATACCGGAGGAATATCGCTAATGAATCATCTAATGAAAAAATTACAACATGCTATGCCGGCGAGTGTTACCCCAGAATTTAAAACCTTTGGTGAGCTGCAAGCGTATCACCAACGTGAAGCTGAAAAATATACACAGACCATCATAGCTCGTCAGCAGCGTTGTAAAATCGAGTCAGCGATGGGACGAAGTGGGATCAAAGCCAAATATCAGCATTGCACTTTGGATAACTACCGAACTGACCTTGTAGGCTACTCGATGAATGTTCGAGCGGTACAGCATCAAAATCTTGTTTCTGTCCGCCAATGGATGGATTTATATCGCCGTCGTTCAGCAGGTGGATTTGTCATGATGGGTTCAACTGGAACGGGTAAAAACCATCTAGCTAGTGCGATTGGAAATGCAATCATTGAGCGTCAAGGGAGCGTGTTAATTGCAACCGTTTCTGAGCTGATGCGTCGAATTAAAGATACATATCGTAGAGATTCGGCCCTGAGTGAATCAAAAATTATTGCTTGGTTGGCTAGTCTTGATCTACTCGTTCTTGATGAGGTTGGGTTGCAATTTGGAACTCAAACTGAAGTGATATTGCTGAATGAGATCATTAATCAACGGTCCATTGCGCAGAAGCCAACGGGAATTCTGACTAACCTCAGTCATCAAGAATTGAAGGTTTCGCTTGGTGAAAGGGCTATCGATCGCATTATGGAAGGTCATTCAATGTGGCTGGTTTTTAATTGGGCTTCATTTCGAAAAACAATGCGGAGGGTTGCTTAATGGCTATTTTGGTGAAATCAGCCACGTTGAGCGGCGATAAAAATCGTTGGGGCACGATGTGGAATTGTTTTTATGATGCGCAAACGCTCTACGGTCGAGATTTTATATTGGATGTTGCGGCTGAACCACAAACCACTAAAACCCGTCGGTATTATACCAGTGCCGAATGGTTTGATCGTTGCCGGGTTGAAGGTGATTTTCAATTCAGTTTGCTTGATGATTTGGTTGGGTTTGATGGGTTGCAGTGTGATTGGGAGCCGCATTGGTGGTGTAACCCACCATTTGATCAAAAGGCTGCGTTTATTGCCAAAGCCATTGAAGAAGCGCGCAAGGGGAATCCGGGCATGATGTTATTGCCGTATGAGCCTTTAACGAAGTGGTGGCGTTCGGGTGTAGAAGGACATGCCAGCGCGATTTATGAACCTGATGGACGGTATAACTTCTTTGAGCCGGATGGTAAAACGGGTAAATCTGGCGTCAATTTTGGGTGTGTTTTTGTGCTCTTTACACCGGGTTATTTTCCTCATCCTCAGCGTATTCGTTTTGAGCGGGGTATTTTTCAACAGAAAGACAAGGATTTTGCAGCATGATCCATATTGAAAAACTCATGGCTAAGTTTGATTTGAAAGGGATGCATTATAGTGATGGTTGCGGGGGCCGCTCGGCGTTATCGGTTGAAGAGCAATTGGCTGCGGTCGGTTTGGCCTGGCGTGATGCGCCTGCTGGTTTTTTGCTGTTATTGGCCGAATGCAATGATGACCGGGCATCATTAACGCAGCTGATGCACCTGATGTTTAAAGCGACCGCAGAGCTGATTGCTGAGAACTGGCGCGGATTTTATACGCAACAGGCAATCAGCGCGTTATGTGTCACAGCGATTATGATTGCTATGAATCAACGCGGCAGACAATGCCCAGAATGTTCAGGAACCGGTTTTTATTTGCGTAAGCGTGAATCGAGGCCTTGCCCTGCGTGTGATGATGGGGTGATTGCATGGACGAAAGAAACCATGCATGCTGCATTCTCAGAGCAATTGCCGGTGAGTTATAAGCGCTTTCAAAAATACCTCCCATATCTTGAAACGCTTTCAGACTGGCTTTGTGGGCAGCGCACGGCGGCGATTCTGTTAATGGATCAAAGGATGGGGCAGGAATATCAAGAGGCAAGGTTAGTGGCTTGATGAACAAG